>JAWCQS010000012.1:0-9897 GCA_038869655.1 Bathyarchaeia archaeon
ACAGCTGACCAGCCGAGGTTGGGAGCGCCGAAAATGGACGGGGCTAAGCCAGGTACCGATACCCTGGACTACTATCCTATCTTAAGGATAGTAGTGGTAGACGGGCGTTGTGGCTGGGCAGAAGCTGGGCTGTGAAGTCCAGTGGACCGGTCACAAGTGCAGATCCCGGCGGTAGTAACAGCCATAGAGGGGTGAGAATCCCCTCCGCCGTAGGGGCCAGGGTTCCCCGGCAACGCGTCATCAGCCGGGGGTAAGTCGGCCCTAAGGTAAGCCTTAACCGAGCTTGCCGAAAGGAAAACTGGTTAACATTCCAGTACCGTGGAGGTACTTGCGGCGACGCAAGCCCATAAGCCGACGCCTCGGGATAGGCTGAGTGGAACCGTCGTTCCATTTAACCTTCCAAAATCCAAGGAGTGCCATAAAGGCGAGAATTGGATGAAGGGGGGAATAGCCGTCCGTTTTAGGATGGTTCAGCCGATTCCTGGAGCCAATGAAAAGGATTATGGGAAGGATCCTCCACGTCCGTACCTAGAACCGACACAGGTGTCCCTAGGTGAGAAGCCTTAGGCGTATCGGGTGGAACTCGGGCGAGGGAACTCGGCAAATTAGCCCCGTAACTTCGGGATAAGGGGTGCCTGAAAACTTGGCTATGCTGGGTTTCCAGGTCGCAGTGACAAGGGGGGCGCGACTGTTTAATAAACGGGCAAGAGCCTCTGGCCAACAAATATAAGGGTCTTAGCATTATACTTATGCACTATGAAAGTGGAGCCATACCTTGTAGGAGTATTGTTTGGCGATGGATCAATGCACAAAACGAAAACTGGTGCGTACGCGGTCTGGATAGACCAAGCGGAAAAAAATAAAGGAATAATCGATGAGGAGATTGTTCCAAGACTCGAAGAATTAAGCCTCAACGTACAGAGATATCGATACTATGTAAAAGCGGAGAAAAAATACAAATATAGAGCGCTAGTATACTCTAAGGAGCTATATGAGGAACTCAGTGAAAATTTTCAAAATGTCGTATCCTATTTCAAACAACTATCAGATGAAGGGGCAAAAGAGTTCATTGCTGGTTTCATGGATGCGGAGGGAACTGTTACCGACAGAGTAGTAATTTATAACGAGAATCAAAATCTTCTGAGAACAATCCAAGAAAAACTAAATCAGATGGAAATAATGGACACACACATCTACAGGTATGGATCGATTCATGGGCTTCAAATATTTAGACGTAAGTCTATCGAGAAATTTGTAAGAGAAATTCCAGCATATAGGTTAAAGTCGCTTAAAATTGAAATAATACCTAAAGAATTAAAAGTGGAGTAAAGGTAATAAATGAATGAAATTATGAGGAAGCTAAGCCTTTATATGGCTAAAAGAGGTTTCTGCCCGGTTAAGAAACATAGGAGGTCGCAAGCCCGAAAGGGTGTGAACGGCCTTTGAGTCCTGGCCAGTGGCGGTACCTGAAACTTGGGTTCAACTGAGCTAAGGGCCGCTAAACGCCGGGAGTAACTCTGACTCTCAATATAGGGAGTCATTAAAACTGGCTATATGCTGGGAACTTGAATTCATTCGCTCCAGAGTATGGAATAAAGCGGATGAAGAGGAAAACAACCAGCAGGAAACCAAGCTACTTCAATATCACTTTATAAAATACTTAAGCAAAAATACAAAGGTGATTCAAAGTGTCTTTATTTAAACTATACAAAAACCCGCAAAAATTAAGAGCCTATTTAGCTGGAACAGTGGATGCTGAAGCCTCTTTTAGCGTTTCAATAAAAAAGCAAAATGATACTAGGTTTGGCTGGGTTATAGATCCAGTGTTTTCAATGAGTCAACATGTTAAAAACAAAGCTGTTCTAGAAGCATTACAAACTGTTTTAGGCTGTGGCAGAATAATAGAAAAGTTTAATCAGCCAAATTTGCTTTTGTACATAGTCGATAATAGAAGGCTATTGAAAGAAAAAGTAATACCATTTTTTAAGAAAAATAAACTTTTCTTAAAAGCGGAAGAATTCCAAAAGTTTTCAGAAATAGTCGAAGGATTGGAATCAAAAGAGCATCGTACTAAACAAGGCTTTATAGAATTGCTAAAAAAAGCTTTATCTATGCCCTCAATTAAAGGAAAACGAAAGTATAGCTTAAAAGAAATATTAAGTAGTATGAAGTAGCTCGGGATACCCTCAGAGACCATACGCCAGTCACATCCTTAATGCTCAGAGTATGAATTGGGATGTGAAGATATGGTCCAACCATCTGAAAAGATGGTTGCTTAAGGTAGCCAAATGCCTTGTCGGGTAAGTTCCGACGTGCATGAATGGATTAACGACGTCCCCGCTGTCCCCGCCCGGGGCCCGGTGAACCCACATAACTTGGACGAACAGTCCAGGGATTCCCAGCGGGGCAAGAAGTCCCCGTGGAGTTTTACTGCAGCTTGTCGCTGGAATGTAGTCGCGGATACAGAGCGTAGGTGGGAGCTGTTGAAGCCAACTTTTCCGGGAGTTGGTCAAGGCGCCTATGTAACACCACCTATCTGTGACTATGTTTCTCAATGGGGAAACTCATGACAACGGCAGGTGGGCAGTTTGGCTGGGGCGGCACCCCCTTGAAAAGATATCAAGGGGGCCCAAAGCTCAGCTCATCCGGGACAGAAATTCCAGAAAGCTTGATTTTTTAAACATTAGTTCCTTTCGGCTCAAGGAAATTAAGCATTACTGAGGAATTCAAGCTTACAAGAGCTTCTTTTTTATTCTTTGAGCAATAGTTTTCTATCCTAGACAAGAAATCCCATCAAACTAAAGGTTTGTTTGAAATCTTCGAGCAAAGCTTTTTGGAACTGTTTACCCGGAGTGGAGGGCAAGGCCAAAAGCTGGGCTGACAGGATCCTTCTCGGCAAGGGATCCTGGGGCGAAAGCCGGGCCTAGCGATCCTTCAAGTCCCCATTGCTGGGGGCTGGAGGTGACAGAAAAATTACCCCGGGAGTAATTGACTCGTCTCCCCCGAGAGTCCCCATCGACGGGGAGGTTTGGTACTCCGCCGTCGTCCCTTCCCATCCTGGATCTGCAGCAGGATCCAAGGGTGCGGCTGTTCGCCGATTAAAGGGGAATGCGAGATGGGTTTAGACCGTCGTGAGACAGGTCGGACTTTACCTGCTGGGAATGTTGGTCGCCTGAGGGGAAGGCGCCCCTAGTACGAGAGGAACGGGGTATCGTAGCCTCTAGTTTACCGGTTGTCCGACAGGGCACTGCCGGGCAGCCACGCTATTGAGGATAAGGGCTGAAAGCATCTAAGCCCGAAGCCTCTCCCGAAAATAGGCGGCCATTCCAGCATCTAGGACTTGGCAACAAGCCCTTTGGCTGGACGAGGGCTCTCAAAGAAGATGAGGTTGATGGAGCAGGGGTGTAAGCGCTAAGACTTCGGTCGAGGCGTTCAGCCCGCTGCCCCCAATCGCCCAAGGTGCCGAGCTGAAAAAGGAATCCGTGTTCGAGCGAAATAAAGGCCTTTGCATGGCTTAATTCTTTCTTTAGAATAGGCCTTTGATGAACTTAGCATTATTGAAACTAAGTGTTATTCTTTCAATTCTCTTTATGAGATTAGGCTTAGGAGGCCAACAAAAACCTTATCTTGTGGTATTGTAAGTTCTTATGGAAAAATTTATATATGAACTTTTGTTCTTTTCTTACTTGATGAACGTTGAAGGTTCAAATAGATGAGGAAATTGAGCGACGTTTTAGAGAATTGGCCATGAAAAAGTTCGGATTTGGAAAAGGTTCTTTAAGTGAGGCTGCTCAAGAAGCCCTCTTAAGATGGATTTCTGAGGTTGAAAAGGAGTTTGTGGAGTTTGAGGGAGATCCGATTGAAGCTATCGATGGCTTGCTGGCTGATGTGAAAATTGATTCTCTCAAGCTTCAGCATAAAGCAAAAAAGTTTTGGAGCTTAGGAAGCTTTGCATCTAATCGATACTAACATATTCTTCGAGGTTTTATTAGCCAGGAGTAAAAAAGAAAGCTGTAAAAGATTTTTAAGAAAGCTGAAAGATGGAAAGGAAAGCGGTATATTGACTGATTTTAGCATTCATTCAATAATCGTAATCATGGACGCCCTTAAGAAACTTAAAGAGTTGAAAACGTTTCTTTCAAGCCTCGTTGCATATAAAGGTTTACACATATTTTTCACGAATTTACCCATTGAAGTTAAGGCTGTCGAATTAGCATTAAAAAAGGGGTTGAACATGGATGACGCCATTCAGTATTCAGTAGCCCTTTCCATAAAGGCTGACTGTATAGTTTCATACGATAAGCATTTTGACAATTTAGAGATACCACGTAAAGCTCCAGAAGAACTAATTTAACATAGTTTTTAGACGAGTTCAAAATCAACCTAAGCATAAAGTATCATCGAGAACTTTATAAAATGCATCAATGAGCGCAGCCTTTACGGCGCCCCTCATTACTTCGAATTCAAGAAAATTTAGCATAGCCACACAAGCTTTTATTTAGAATTTATTCTTAATTGAATAACAAAACTATCAACATTACAATAAAGCTTTTAATTCGCGTAAGTGGGGATTGAATCGATGTCTGAGTGGTTTGACATAATCATAGCCGAAGGAAGCATCTATGATGGATCGAGCGAAGTTCCATACAAAGCTGATGTAGGGATTAAAAACGGGAAAATAGTTAAAGTAGGAAGTATTGAGAGAAAAAATTGTGATAGATTAATAAAAGCTCAAGGACTGATCGTAGCTCCTGGATTCATAGACATCCATACCCATTTAGACTTTAGCCTTCCAGTTCACCCTCAAGCCGATAGCCATTTGATGCAAGGCGTAACCACAGTTTTAGTGGGTTGCTGTGGGCTATCACCAGTTCCAGCTTCTCTCGAAACTTTAAACGAGCTCAAAAGCTATACGAAATTCATAACTGAGGAAGGATTTCCTTGGGATTTTTTAAGCCTCAATGAACTACTCGAATTTCTAGAAGAAAAGAAAGTTGCGTTAAACGTTGCATCTTTAATCGGTCACGGAAGCGTAAGAGTAGCTGTTATGGGTTTCGAGGATAGGGATCCAACAAAAAGAGAAATTGGAGAAATGAAGGACTTAATCGAGGAAGCCATGAGTGAAGGAGCTTTTGGAATTTCAACAGGACTTCCCTATCCTCCAGGAATATTTTCTAAAAAGGGTGAATTGATAGAATTAGCTAAAACAGTAGCAAAGCACGGAGGCATATACGAGACCCATTTGCGTAGTGAGAGCGACGGCTTGCTCGAAGCCATCGAAGAAGCCATAGCGATTGGAGAGAAAGCCAGAATACCTGTTCAGATCGGACATTTAAAGGTCGCTGGAATACCAAACTGGGGAAAATCCAAAGAGGCTTTAGCCTTAATAGATAAGGCAAGAGTTGAAGGCTTGGACATCACTTTTGACCAATACCCTTACGATGCCGCATTGAATACTCTAACTTCGATTTTCCCTCCATGGATGCTTGAGGGGGGAATCGAAAAAACGCTTCAAAGGTTAGGAGATCCTAAAACTCGAGAAAAAATTAAGGATTGTATCCTGAGTGGAAGGAGAATTACATTAAAACCGTTGGCTGGGATAGAATAACGATAACTAGGTGTAAATCAGAAAGAAACAGAGGACTCGAGGGAAAAAACGTTCTAGAGATCTCTGAGCTTATGGAAAAGGATCCTTTCGAAGTTGTTTTTGACCTCTTCCTCGAAGAGGAGGGCTCTGTAACGATAATCACTTTCATAATGGATAAGGAGGACATAATAAACATAATGAGGCATCCAGCAGGCATGGTCGGAACAGATGGATCATTCTTTAGCTCTGGAAAGCCTCATCCCAGAAGCTATGGGACTTACCCAAGAATTCTTGGAAAGTACGTGAGGCATGAAAAAGTCTTAAGTTTAGCTCAAGCTATACGAAAAATGACCTACATGCCAGCTAAAAAGCTAGGGCTTAAAGATAGAGGAATTGTCAAAAAAGGAGCGTGGGCTGATATAGTTATTTTTGATTTTGATAGAATAAAGGATAGAGCAACTTACTTAAACCCTCGCCAATACCCGGACGGCATCGAATATGTTTTAGTTAATGGAAAAATAGCTGTTGAGGAAGGGGAATTCTTAAACGTTTTCAACGGAAAAATTCTAAGGCATAGGACTAAGATAAATTAGTGGTTGAATTCGAATGGATGAATTTGATGAAATTGAAGAAGAGGTAGTTGAGCTTCTATCCGATTTGATAAAATTCAATACAGTTAATCCACCTGGAAACGAGCTTGAGGCAGCAAAATTTTTGGCTGAAAAATTAAGGGAAGAAGGGCTTGAACCAGAAATCATAGAGACGGCTAAAGGGAGAGGAAATTTGATAGCAAGGATTAAAGGCTCGGGAGAGAAGCCAAGTCTACTGCTTTTATCGCATCTGGACGTAGTTCCAGCTGATCCAAAGGAGTGGAGTGTAGAGCCTTTTTCAGGAGTTTTGAAGGATGGATTCGTCTGGGGAAGAGGAGCTTTAGATTGCAAATCGCTGGTCGCCAGCGAAGCGATGGTTATGCTCATGCTTACTAGAAAAAATATCAAGCTTAAAGGAGATCTAATCTTCGCTGCTACGGCTGATGAGGAAAAAGGAGGGCACGAAGGAGTCAAGTGGTTAGTAAAAAACGAGTTTGAAAAAATAAAGGCTGAGTATGTAATCAACGAAGGAGGAGGGTTTTCATTTCAAGCTAAAAGAGGACGCATGTTCTTGATTCAAACAGCTGAAAAAGCCGCATTCTTCGTGAGGATAAAATCGAAAGGCAAACCAGGTCATGGCTCTGTTCCAAACGTAGTCGACAACGCTGTAATCAAGATGGCTGAAGTTATAAAAAGGCTTGGAACGTACAAGCCAAGAATAGTAGTAATCCCAACAGTTAGGCTGTTTATTAAGGAAATTCTAAAGGATAGAGGGTTTAAAGGCGTGCTATTTTCAAAATTGATCACAAATCCTTTATTGGCTGATAGAATTTTAAACAGACTTGATGGAGAGCTTAAAGGAACTAATGAACTTTTTGGGGCTATGCTTAGGATGACTATGGCTCCTACGATTGTTCATGGAGGAGTTAAAGAAAATGTAATTCCCTCCGAGTGCGAAGGCACTTTTGATTGTAGATTACTTCCAGGCCAAAAGAGAGAGTATCTGATTTCTGAGTTAGAAAAGGCTTTAAAAGGAATAAAAAAATTAGAGGTGAATGTGCCAGAAGCCTATGAAGCCATAGAATCACCGATCGATACGGAGCTTTTTGAAACAATTTCAAAAACCTTAAAAGAGTTTGAGCCTGATTGCTCGATAGTCCCATACATGATAACAGGCTCCACGGATTCAAGATTTCTTAGAAGATTAGGCTCCGTATGCTATGGTTTTCATCCAGTAAAGCCCGATATGCCCTTGGGGTCTTTCATGAGGATGGTTCATGGAATAGATGAACGCATAGCTATAAAAGATTTAGTTTTTGGAACAAAAGTGCTTTATAGATTAGTAAAAAACTTTTTATGTTAAAGCATGAAGGCGCTTACTTGAAGATCAACCCAAAGATTCCTGAATATGGAAAAGGCTATTCGGAGATCCTCCTTACAGAGATCACTTGAACTTCGCTAACGCCATCGATAGACTTAATCAAATTTTCTATGCTTTCCGTATTCACTCCTCCTTTTTCTGGAACCAGCACATGAGCTATTAAAGCTACTAGTCCAAAAGCGATTGGCTCTTCATCGAATTTGTAGATAGGGGCCTCGGTGGGAAGCGCTTCATCTATTCTTGACTTTAACTCCTCTAAATTGATACTCAAGTCCGATGGAAAAACTTTAATAGACAATAAAACTTTAGCCAAACTTTCACTTCCATTAAGCTTATTAAAACTATGTTTTCATCTAAAATGCTATGATATCATTTAAGTTTTGCTCTTTTGCCATAATTTTATTTTTGAAACGATTCCATCTAAGCCTTGCAGGAGATCCTTATAAAATGGTCAACAGAAATGATAGAATCATGAGGAACATAAATATAAATCAGAATACGAAATAATGTGGGGGAGATGCGCTCAAAGAATGATGGTGAGGCAATTTGCCTTTCGATCCAATCCTGCGCGCAATCATAGATATCAGCATACTCGTTGCTTTCGCGAAAATCTTAGCGGGAGTTATGCTGCGTTTGAACCTGCCTGAAGTTCTAGGAGAGTTGTTCGCAGGCATAATCCTTGGTCCATTTGCGTTTGGATCTCTACAAATTGGTAACGAGCCTCTAGTCGTGTTCAATGAATACGTTTTAGCCTTCGCTGAGATAGGAGCCATCCTAATACTGTTTGTGGCAGGACTCGAGGTTGGCTTTGCTCAGTTCAGAGCCGCAGGAAGCCAATCTTTTATAATAGGCGCCTCTGGCGTCCTTGTGCCATTCTTGCTCGGATTGTACATCACACTCGTCGTTCCTCTGCCTCCAACCGATTTGCCTGGGGCACTCATTGTCGCCTCCGCGCTGACAGCAACGAGTATTGCGATAACTGTGCGCACCCTTGAAAGCCTCGACTCATTAGACTCCATTGAAGGTCGTTTGATGATCAACGCAGCCGTTATCGATGATGTGCTCGGATTAATAGTCCTCTCAATAGTGATCTCCATCATAAGGACAGG
Source organism: Bathyarchaeia archaeon (assembly GCA_038869655.1). Lineage (GTDB taxonomy): Archaea > Thermoproteota > Bathyarchaeia > 40CM-2-53-6 > JAVZFM01 > JAVZFM01. The sequence goes on from JAWCQS010000012.1 coordinate 8,668, forward strand.
CATTGCCCCCTCGCCTACGGAAATAGTCTTAACACTACTGCGGGTGCTCGGACTTTGGCTTACTCTCCTTCTTTCCGTTGTTTATGTTGGATCAAGACTTGTAAGTTACTCAAGAAAGTGGTATGCAAGAGGGACGATAGAGGCAGTTGCGACGGGATTATGCTTTGGGAGTTCGGCCTTATCTGCAGCGATTGGGCTTCATCCAATCATTGGCGCATTCTCTGCTGGAATGGCCATAGCCGAATCAAAGGTTCTGGCTCGAGTTAGAGAATACATCGATAAGGTTAGCCTAATCTTCTCACCAATCTTTTTCGCGATGATAGGAGCGCGTTTAAACGTATGGGCTCTCAGTCCCTCTGCAATTTACGGAATGTTGTTGATGCTAGCGATTGCTATAATCACAAAATTGGTTGGTTGTGGAATTCCCGCCGCTCTGCTTACTCGAAGCTTTAGAGTTGGAGCAAGAGTTGGAGTTGGAATGATATCCAGGGGCGAAGTGGGTCTCATAGTTGCGGGCATCGGTCTTGTAGCTGGAGCTATAGATCAAAATATCTATGCGCAAATAGTTACGATGGCTGTTATTACAACGATCGTAACTCCAGTGTTGTTGAAACATTCTTTCAGAGAAGAGGAGGCTAAAAACAGAATTGCTGATGCTTCCACATGATTAGATGTTAAGAGCTTATCGATAATTGAAGTCGCTCTGAATTAAAAAACAACAACTATTAGCCAAGCGTAAGCACTAATAAGCGCTAATATCCAAAAATGAATGAGCAAAGCGTAAATATTAGCGCTTACATCAACGTTCATACAGCAACTAACAAAATACATCTAACGTAAACGATAAATCATATAAAATTTCCTACGGGCCCATAAAACCACATTTAGGGCATTTATAAGGTCTTCCAAAAACTCTACATTTTTCACAACGCCATATTATTAAATCTCCACAGTTTGGGCATGGAAATTTAACGGCTTTTTCACTCGAGGTTATTACTCTCCCACACCAACTACAAGTAGGCATTTGATTTCATCCCACTCAACTTTAGCACCGATTATAGATTCAACTGAGGTACTTTCCTTCTATATTAGCTTTTTGCATTTTTAGATGGGCTCTGTCAACTTAAGGCTTAATTTGGAGTTCTCCCACGGTTAGTTATGATAAGCTTTGAATGGCTTAACTATCCGTGAAAGAACTCCAATATGGCTTATGATTTATAGCGTATATTT
>JAWCQS010000013.1:0-9809 GCA_038869655.1 Bathyarchaeia archaeon
GTGTCCACGTGGCTCCGCGGCGGGTCTCAGGCAGCAGGGGATGCGCTCGCCCCGCCGCGGAGTCGGCGAGCCCGGCGGTTTTCCCTTAAATGGGGAGTATCTTCTACTAAAGAAGCGGGAATGGCTATTGAAAGGAATTGAGCTCTACGCCTCGGAAAGTACGCCATATTCGTAACCCTTAAAGACTTTATCCCTATGGCTTTTTAATCTTTTAAGGATAAAAAATAGTTTTGATGGCTAATTTATTTGAGAACAAAAAGGAGCATTGGGGAATACTTTATAACAACAAGAATTCAATAATTAATCCAAAAATGGGGTGGTGGTCTAGCATGGTCTAAGATCCCGGTCTCGGGTCTTTAGGCAAGAAAGCCGGAGATCGCGGGTTCAAAATGGCTATAAAGCCATGAGATTCCCGCCCACCCCACCTATTCAATCCGCCCCTCCTTTCTTGCTATCTCCCTTGCAGCTAAAACACCAGATACAGAAGCTTGAATCAAGCCTCTAGTTATTCCAGCCCCATCCCCTATCGCAAAGAGGTTTTTAATTTTCGACTCAAAGGCATTGCTTAACTCAAGCCTCGAAGAATAGAATTTAACTTCCACTCCGTACAAAAGCGTATGCTTTGAATAAACGCCTGGAGAAACCTTATCCATAGCTTTAAGCATTTCACGAATGTCTGCCAGGTATCTATAGGGTAGAACAAAGCTTAGGTCTCCTGGAGTTGCTATTTTCAGCGTGGGCTTAACAAGGTTTCTCGCCATCCTTTCAACTGTGGAACGCCTACCTGTTTCTAGATCCCCAACCCTTTGTAGAATGATTCCTCCGCTGAGAAGGTTTGCAAGCCTGGCTATATATTTTCCGTAGGCTATGGGCTCTTTAAAAGGCTCCGTAAAAGATGTACTCACTAGAATCGCAAAGTTTGTATTCTCGCTCCTTTTCTCAGCATAGCTCTGCCCGTTTACAGTAACCACATCGTTGTAGGACTCTGTTATCACTTCTCCGTATGGGCAAACGCAAAACACCCTTACTTTATCATCGAAGGATTCCGAAAAGAATACGAATTTGGGCTCATAGAGTACTTTAGTGACCTCTTCAAGAACAGGTGCTGGGACCTCTACTCTTACTCCTATGTCTACAGGGTTGTTCAACGTTCTAAGTCCCAGCGACTGAGCTTCGGAATTAAGCCATTCAGCTCCAATTCTTCCTGGAGCTAAGACAACGTATTTTCCAAAGATTTCTTCTCCTTTAACGGTTTTTACTCCCTTTATCTTTCCACTTTTAACCATTAAAGATTTTACTTCAGTGTTTGTTCTGATCTCTACGCCATTCTTGCTTAAAAATCGCTTAATCCTGTAAAGGATCTTGATACACTCCTCCGTACCGAGATGCCTTATTTTGCTATAGACCAATCTTAATCCTGCGAGCGTGGCTCTCCTCTCTATCTCCTCAATCTTATCCAACTCTGTTCCATAGAGCCTGTTTGGAGCTTCAAACTTTAAATAAACTCTGTCAACATAATCGATATGCTTTTCTAACTCTGAGTTCGAAATATACTCGTTCAACCACCCTCCCACTTCCTTAGATAAAGTCAGCTTTCCGTCGCTGAACGCTCCGGCTCCTCCCCAACCGCTTAAAAGAGAGCATGGATTGCATTTTATGCATCCTATACCCCTACTTGCAGGGCACTTTCTTTCACTTAGATCCGGCCCTTTTTCCAACATTAAAATTTTAAGGTTTGTTTTTTCTGTAAGCTCATAGGCTGAGAAGATTCCAGCAGGACCACAACCGACTATGATCACATCGTACTCCATCTATTTTACCCCAAACCATACCAAAAAGGGCTGATAGAGAATATAAATTTAGCGTAGAGCCTTGATGAAATGCCCCAGTTCACCCAGAAAAGTTCCGTCTAAAAGATACAACTCTGCTTTGCTCATATTTATCGCATTGGAGCGAAGGATAGGTCCAATGTATTCTTCTTTTCCTTCGTACCCGAAGGATTTTTGATTAAGCGCCTGTCCGCCCAGGAACTCATTAAAGGAGGGCATTATTATCAGCTCTAAATTTCTTAAGCTTAGATCGAACCTGTCCATGTACGCTTCTAAAGCTTTCTCTTTGGCTTTGACTTTGGAGCGTTTTAACAAAGCCTTCGCAAGTTTTTTCCTATCGATTTTAGCCTTCACCCAAACTTGCTTAGTTATACGGAAGCCAGCTCTGTCTGAAAAAATCACGACAGGATGGAGGTGGCCCATCACTACTAAATCGCATCCAATAATCTCAGGCTCTGGCCAGGCATGACCATGGATCAGACCAATTTTGTTCCAAAGTATTAAACCAGTTGATGGGAAGATCTTCACGTTGATTGGTACTAGGGGATCAAGATTGCCATCATGATTTCCAATCACAACTTTTATATCTCTAACTAAGCCTGAGATCCTTTCAAAAAATTCAGGTACGTCTCTCCATTCTTCAAGCTCAATTTTTCCAACAGTATGCTTAATATCTCCTATGAAAACTATGCTTGTGGGCTTATAGTTTTCTATTATCCCAATCATCTTTTCTATAGATCTCGATGTTTGAGAAGGGATATGGATGCCTTTCTGTGCTAATGCTATCTCCCAACCTATATGGAAATCTCCAACTACTAGAACCCTTTCATGATCTTTTTCTATTCCCAGAGCAGGAAACGGTATTAAAGGGATTAGCTTTAAAGACAACACTTTTCAACGATTCATTCGCTAAGCTTAAATACTTTCTTTTGAATAAAAAATAAAAAATTCAAGAGAAATCTTCTAAGCCAAGTTGTTTCAAAGTTTCTTTTTTTGGCACTCCTTTTTCATCCCAGCCTCTCAACCTATAATAGTCGTTAATCATTTTTTGTAAATCCTCATCCTTTATGTATCGCCCAGCCATAGGGCCGCTCTCGATAGGTTCCTTCTCCCTTTGAGGAAGATCATCATCCTCCCTAGTGAAACCTTCTCTGAGGTTGAACATTCGAGTTAGGGTAAATATCCTATCGGTCGATTGAATCAATTCTTCAGCGCTTACATCCCAACCTGTGAGCATAGCTAAGGCTTCCGCGTATTTACTAAAGTCGAGTAGTATGAACCTACAGTATCCGAGTATGTCTGGTAGAGTCCTCATCCTTTGAGATTTTATTACTAGCTCTGCTTTACCCTCTGGTGAAAAACGATCAAGGTTAGGGTTTGAAACTTCTTCTCCAATCGTCCAAGCTCTATCATGAGTCCCTCCTAGATCTGCTACAGCAAACGCCAAACCCTGACCAATTGCTCCTCTGGCATCGTAAGCTGGCATCTCTAAGCCTTTTACATGAACCGCATATTTTTGAGAATTCTTTCCAATCCTTTCAGACGCCCTCTTAACGCCCTCTGCAAGTATATCGCCTATTCCACGCCTGTACGCTATCATTTCAACAAGCTTAACCATAGCATCGGAGTTTCCAAAAGTGAGTTCCATTCCTTCAGTATCTTCCGAAGTCAAGATTCCTCTCTCATAAAGCTCCATCGCGAATCCGATCGCGTTTCCAGTAGATATGGTGTCGAGTCCCAAAGAATCGCAAAGTTGGTTCGCCCTTGCTATGGCTTCTATACTATCTATTCCACAGTTTGATCCTAACATGGTTATTGTTTCATACTCCGGGCCCTCAACCATTGTGCCTTTAAATGCGCCCTCTTTCACTTTTATATGCTTACCGCAGGCTATTGGGCAAGCGAAACAGGCTCTATCGCTTAAGAAGATTCTCGGCTTAAAGTTTTTTCCAAAAAGCTTTTCCCAACTCTCAAAATAGGTAGTTCTGTAGTTTCTGGTTGGATGGACTCCCCAATTGTTGTAATCCCCTATGCCACCCCAAGTTCCAAACTCTCTCAACGACTTAAAAGCTGGGTTGCCAATAGTGGATTCAAGCATTTCATCGACAACTTTTTTAAACCCATCCAAGTTCGCTATAGGAAAGCTTCTAGAGCCTATTGCCGCTATTGCCTTTATGTTCTTCGAGCCCATAACCGCTCCACCACCGCATCTTCCAGCATGCCTGTGGAGGTCGTTCGTTATGCACGCGAACCTGACCAGCCTTTCACCAGCTGGACCTATGGCTGCGATTTTTACTTCATGATCTCCTACTTCCTCTCTAATTATTTCTTCAGTCTCATCTATGGGCTTATTCCATATATGCGATGCATCTCTTAGCTCGATTTTTCCATCGCTTAAGAATATATATTTAGGGCTTGGACTTTTTCCCTTGATCACCAGTGCATCGAAACCCGCGAATTTCATCGCAGGACCGATATGACCCCCACCTTCAGAATCCATATAGCCTCCCGTTAGTGGACTCTTTGCAGAGATGCTATACCTGCTTCCTTTAGGAATCAAAGTACCGGTAAAAGGTCCTACCGTAAAAATCAATACGTTTTCAGGACTTAATGGATCTATGCCAGGTTTTAAATTATCGTATAGGAGCTTAGCCGCAAAACCTCTGCCGCCAACGAACTTTCTGGCAAAAGCTTGATCTAAATCCTCTATGAGTATCTTGCTCGATGTAAGCTCTATATGGGCAATTTTTCCAGCATATCCGAAAATCATCTTTTTACCTCCTAGATTATTTAGTCTAAACTCATATAAAACTGACCTGAATCAACAATCGTAAGGCATCCTAAATATCTGAACAGTTTCTCTACCTATAAAATCTATCGCCTCTATCGGACTTGGGCCAAATGGCTCGCCTACAACCAATTGAAGCTTTCCCCTTATCTCAGGCCAATCGCTAGCCTTCACGTATTCCTTGACCTTTTTGTTGCAATCCCATATTGTTCCTGTAAACGAGAATTTCTCAACAACCTCATCGGTTATGTACTCACTCGAACTTTTTATTTTTTCTCTTATTCCTTCTTCCATCCTAAGCTCTTCAAAAACTTCTTTTGGGATATTCACTATCAGCTTAGCTATATAGGGCTTAACCAAATCTTTAGCCAATTTAACATCTTTAGAAACAGCCCAGGGGAGCCAATTAACCAACTCGAACTCATTTAAACTGCGGTTAACCTCTTTTGCCCCCTCTTTAACGGTTTTCCAAGCAAATTTAAAGTACTCTAAAGGCGCGTTGAGTAGAACGCCATCCGCTAGTTGCCCCGCAACTCGCAACTCTTCCTCAGTGCTAGCCGACACATAAATAGGGATTTTATTTTTTGGTTTATGGAACAAAGTTACATTCTTAAATCTAAAGTCCTCCCCTTCATAGCTCAAGGTCTTTCCGTTTAGTAGGTCCTTAATAATTGGTATGAGCTCTCCCAAGGCTTTCGCCCCCTCAGTCTTTACTTCTTTGCCCAAAGTCCTCAGGATTGGAGAATCATCTAGGCTTAAGCCAATCATCGCTCTTCCATCGCTCAATTCATTGATAGTCAACACTGAAACGAGTATTAAAGCCGGATGATGAGCAAATAAGTTTGACGCCCAAGCTCCGACCATTATGCGCTTGGTTTCCATGGAAATGGTGGAAATCAATGGATAGGGATCTCTGAAATCGTTCGATAGAATTGAATCAAGAACCCAAAGAAAATCAAACTGTCTTTTCTCCGCTAGCTTCGCAAGCTCAACCGTCTCTTCTATAGAGCCGTTTGGCATGAAACCTATTCCAAACTTCACCATAAGCTTACACCATACCAGAATTTAAATAGAGCTTAGAAGCTTATAAAAATTTTAAATCAGAATGGAAACCTTATATTCATGGATGAACTTAAGCTTAAAAAGTTTGTATTCGGAAGGTTTTGATTAACCATGCCGAAAGTTTTAATAATTTATGACAGTAGAACTGGAAACACAGAAGCTATGGCTAATCTAATCGCAGAAGGAGCAAAAGAAGTGGAAGGCATAGGAGTATCGGTGAAGAGGGTTGATGAAACCGAAATCCAAGAGCTTTTGGATTATGAGGGAATCATAATCGGTTCTCCGGTTTACATCGGAATCATGACGAGTAAAATTAAAAGTTTCATCGATCAAATACTTACGGCCGATCCATCAAAAATGTATCCTTTAGAAAACAAAGTTGGTGCCGCTTTTTGTTCTCTGGCTGGTGGATCGGGTGCCGGAGGAGAAACGACGGTTCTTTCAATTTTAACCTCTATGCTGATCGAGAAAATGATAATAGTGGGTCCAGAGTTCAAATGGGGAAGGCTAGGAGCCATAGTTACTGGTGAGCCTAAATCGAACTATGAAATAGAGTTGTGCAAAGGCTTAGGAAGAAAAGTTGCGAAAGTTGTTAAGAAACTCTATGGAAACTCTAGGTGATAAAAAGGATACTGTTACATCAAATTTCTTTTATTTTTATTGGTAACAACTCATGGGAGCAATAGCAGCTGTACTATCTAAAAAAAATTCCAGTGAGAACATAGTGCCTACGCTAAAGACGATGATGAGCACTCTTAGACATCGCGGTTCAGATTGCTTTGGAGGTGCCGTTTTAAAAGAAAAAATAATTTCAAATGAGATAAACGATATCGAAAGTCTTCATTTTTCTAAAGCGGCTATAGGCTATAATCTTTCGATAATCATTCCGGAAAAGGATAAACCCCAGCCATACGAAATCAACAGTGATTGTGAATTAATCTTTGATGGGCGTATCTTTCCAGCTTTACGCACTCCAGATATAGAGTATGTAAAGAAATTTTTTAACGGGAAATTCTCAAAGGAAAGGCTTACAGAATTCATCAATTCTATAGAAGGCTCCTACGCGATTGTAGTGCTTAATAAAGATGGAAAGATATTTGCGGCCAGAGATCCCTTAGGATTAAAGCCTCTTTACTACAGTGAAGACGGCGAGAGATTTGGAATGGCTTCAGAGAAAAAGGCTTTATGGAGAGTTGGCTTTAAGAAAGCTTTTTCCTTTCCACCTGGCAATGTTTGCGAAGTGAATGGAAACAGAGTTTTTTTCAAAGAAGTTAAGAATTTAGAGTTTGGGCATAAATTATCGATTGGCTTGAATGAAGCGATTGATGGACTAGACAAAATTTTTTCCAAAGCCGTTGAGAAAAGGATCTTGGACATCTCGAGAGTGGCTATAGGATTCTCTGGGGGTCTCGATAGCGCATTGCTTGCATTGATGGCTAAGAAGTATGATTTAGGAATAAAATTAATAGTAGTAGGTTTGGAAGACTTTTGCGATTTTGAATATCCCGTTCAAGTCGCTGAAGAATTGGGCTTGCAGGTGTTGGTGCGATCCTATGGAATCGATGAGGTAGAGAAAGATTTAGAAAAAGTTTTATGGTATATTGAAGACCCAAATCCGATCAAAGTCAGCATTGCGATTCCATTCTATTGGACTTCTAAATCAATAAAAGATTCAAATTTCAAAAATCTCTTCCTCGGACAGGGTAGCGATGAATTGTTTGGGGGATATTTTCATTTTTTAAATGAATTGAAAAAAGGAGGTGAAGAAGGTCTTCAAGAAGCTTTTTTAAAAAGTATAAAAGAAGCTTATAAAACGAATTTCCAGAGGGATGAGAAAGTCTGCTCCTCTAACAAAGTAGAGTTGAGGTTGCCATTCATGGATCTAGAACTGATAGAGTTTTCGCTTTCTTTGCCAGTTCAGTTTAAAATAGTCAGTAAAGAGGATAGGCACAGAAAGATAATATTGAGAAAATTGGCTGAAGCTTCAGGATTACCAAGCCATGTTGCTTGGGTACCCAAAAAAGCTATCCAATACTCGACTGGAGTTTGGAAAGCATTGAAAATAATCGCTAAAGAGTATGGAATGGATTTGAGTGCCCATCTTAATAAGGTGTTCAGAAAATCTTTAGAGAGCATGAATTCTTATGAAAGATTTAATACATGATCTTGCCTAAAACTGGTTTAGAACATGCTATATTTGAGGAGTGAAAAATCCTTGGCTAAAAAACCTTTAAACACTTATTTAAAGGAATTGGAAAAAATTCCTACAGCATCTTTGTCTGATGCTTTGGATAAAAAAGGCATAAAAGGCTATCTTTCTCATGAAATTAAGCCCATATTTGATACTAAAAGGATAGTAGGCCCAGCAGTTACGATAAAGGATACGCTAACTAAAGAAATCCTCACGCCCTTCCTTGCTCTAGAAGCCATCGATGAAGCCAAACCCGGTGACATAATAGTCAGAACAATTGAAAATGGCGACGCCAGGGATATAGCCCTTTGGGGAGGATTGATGAGCTTAGCGGCTAGAAATAAAGGAGTAAGAGGAGTAGTCTTGGATGGAGGAGTGAGGGATGTACTGGAAGCCAAAGCGATGGCGTTTCCAGTTTTCGCAAAGAGTGTTACGCCCGTTACCTCTGTTGGGCGTACAAAAGTGCTTGAATACAACTCTCCCATAACGATTGATGGTGTAACCATTAACCCTGGCGACATAGTAGTTGGCGATAGTGATGGCGTTGTAGTAATACCGATTGGCTTAGTTGAGGATGTGATAGCTTTGGCTAAAGAAATAGATTCTTTGGAAAAGAAAGAGTCTGAAGAACTTAAAAAGGGAAAGTCAATGGTTGAAGTTATTAAAAAGTATGCTAGAGTATAAAACTCAAAACACTAAACTTCTTTAAAAACTGGGATCACTTCTTCCCCTATTTTTATCAATTGTTCCTTTAGTTTTTTTACGTCAAACTCTACGTTTATTAAAACAGTTTGGTTCAATCCAATTTTCTCAAGCTTTTCTATTGCCTCTATCAACAGTCTTGAAGGCCCTGCTACAGCAAACGTTTCTATCATGTCATCTGTAACTAAAGAAAGAGAGCTTTCTAACCCCTTTTTTTCGATAGAAGCTTTCAAAATCTTTACGCTCTCCAAATCTATCTTTAGCCTAGTTAAGACTCTATCGGATGCGCTTGAAGCTACTAAAGCAACCAACCATTTTACTGAGTTTTTTGCCTCCTCTATGTTGTTTGAGACATAGAAAATTATTCCAGAAGCCAACTCCATATCGGTTAATTTTCTATTAGCTTTGGCTATGCCCTCTTTTAATTCTTCCAATGAAAGCTTTGTTTCGGTAGGATTTAGAGCGTCTATGTAAACTCCATCAGCCATCTCAGAAGCTAATCGTAGCATTTTAGGCCCTCTTGCTCCTATATGAACTGGTATTGGCCTAAAAGGTGGGTACAAAAACTTGAAGTTTAAAAACTTAAAGAATTCCCCTTCATAATTCAAAACTTCTCCAGAAAAAATTTTCTTTAAAATTTCTATCGTTTCTTTAACTCTCTCATAAGCCTGTTCCCTTTGGATTCCAATGGTTTTTAATAAAGACCCATCTCCAGCCCCTATTCCCAAAAATGCTCTTCCTTGAGAAGCCTCATCCAATGAAATCGCCGAAGCCGCTATCGTTACAGGATGCCTAGTGTAAGGATTCGTAATTCCCGGTCCGAGCTTGATCTTTCTAGTGCGTAGCGCTATGGCCATCAGCACGGAAAAAACATCTCTAGAATTAACGTAATCGGTCAGCCAAGCGTAATCGACGCCTTTTTCTTCAGCTATCCTATAGACTTCTCCAGTCAAATTCGGTGGCCACATAGGAGCCGTATTAAGTCCAAAACGCATACTCTATTCCTCTGGAATTGAAACCTCTTTACTCTATTGAAAAGCGCATCCGATGCTTTAGTTTCTATATTTTTATGTAAAGCTTTTATACTTTAATAAAATTTATTAAACTGGCTTTATACCTAAAACTCAGGTGTTATCATGATCTCGAACCTTGAATTGATTAAAATGCATAGAAAAATGCTTGAAATCAGGTATTTTGAAGAAAAACTAAAAGAACTGGTCCATGCAGGTAAAACTCC
>JAWCQS010000014.1:0-6853 GCA_038869655.1 Bathyarchaeia archaeon
CTTAGATGGCAAGCCCCTCGCGTGGCGATGGCGTAGGCTAGGCTTAAAGCCTTAAGACCTCTGGGGTCATATCCAGGTAGCTCTAAGCCCTTTACATGAATCGCCAAATCTTCAAGGTTTAGCTCTTCAGAAGCCTTTTTAACGCCCTCAGCCAATAGGTTTCCTATGCCTTCTCGCTTGGCAATAAGTTCGATTAAACCTATGATTGCTTCCGGTTTTCCATACTCCAAAGGAAAATTCGCACTCAACTTACCCCTTTTATAAGCCTCTATAGCGAAAGCCACTATGTTACCAGCACTCATTGTATCTAGCCCATATCTATCGCATAGATCGTTCATTTTACAGATCGCTTTTATGTCTGAAATCTCGCATAGACCGCCGAAAGCAAAAATAGTCTCGTACTCTGGACCTGAAATCAAAACTCCAGAATAAGGCCCTTCTTTCACTTTACAGATCTTACCACAGGCTATTGGGCAAGCGAAACAGCTTTCGTTCCTAACAAAAACCGAGTTGAGAATCGAATCAGCGTTTATTCTTTTGAACTCATCGAATGCGCCCTCTTGCCAGTTTCTAGTTGGAAAAACTCCTTGCTGATTAACTCTATCGACCATAGCTGGAGTACCATAGAGCCTAAAGCTTAAAGTGGACTCAACCATTTTTTTAATTATCTCCCTTGTAAGGCTTTCCAGCTTTTCTGGATGCGCCACCGAAACCTCTTTAGTCCCACGGATAGCTATAGCCTTTAACCTTTTCGAACCCATAACCGCTCCACCGCCGCATCTTCCAAAGCAACGCCAATAATCGTTTTCTATGCAAGCGATCTTCACTAGATTTTCACCGGCTTTTCCAATACTGGCGACTCTAAGATTAGGATCGTTTCCAAAGTCTTTTCGAATAGCATCCTCTGTGTAGTAGGTATCTTTTCCCCAAAGATGTTCCGCATCTTCTATCTTAACATAATCTTCATCGATAAAAATGTAAACAGGGTTTTTCGATCTTCCCTCGATTATTATACAATCGTACCCGGCCCATTTTATTCTCGGAGCTATCTGTCCAGAGGAATAGGATTCAGCATAGATGCCTGTTAAAGGAGATTTGAAGAATAATCCAACTTTTGCGCTGGTTGGAACGATTGTTCCGGTAGCAGGTCCTGTAGCGAATATTAGCTTGTTTTCAGGGCTTAAAGGATTCACTCCTTTGTCCAATTCGTCATAGAGCAATCTAGTTCCAAAACCCTTTCCACCTACGTACTCTTTTACAAAGCTCGATGGCAAACGTTGAGTCTTAATTTTTTTACCAGTCAGGTTTATCCTAAGTATCTTGCCCATATAGCCAAACTGCAAGTTCGATCATCCTTATTCGTTAATGCTTATGGAAAGCCTCAATTCTTGGTATCGTATCTTCTAGCTCCAGCTCTATTAAGGTCTTTTTTAGGGGTATTCCCAATTCGTTCCAACCCCTAATCTTATAATAGGTTTTGATCATTTCATCGAACTTTCTTCTATCGAGCATCATACCTCTAAACGGACCAGTAGGTATAGGATCTTTGAAGTCTCTTTCTGGGAGCCAATCCTCTTTACTACTCATCCCTCTAGAGACGTTTATGATCCTAGTGAGGTTATAAACTCTTTCGGAGGCTTTGAGCAAATCGTTCAGGCTTGCATTAAAGCCGGTTATGGCTTTGAAAAACCTTGCGTAGTACTCGGGATCCAGCCCAAACTCGACCCAAGGAAATCGACAAACTCCCAAACAGTCGAACATAGGCCTTAGATGTTGTAGATAAATAACCCATTTTACCTTATCCTCACCATAGCTTTCTCTACCCACCTTCACATCGTACGTGATTGCCCAAGCCCTATTGTGATGGGCTCCTATGTCGCATGAAGCGTAGGCTAAAGCCATAGCTTGGGCAGCTCTATGCTCGTAGGCTGAGATCTCTAAGCCTTTTACATGCATTGCATAGCTTTCCGAGCCCTTCCCTAGCTTTTCAGAAGCCTTTTTAACGCCCTCAGCCAATAGGTTTCCTATGCCTTCTCGCCTAGCGATCATTTCTATGAGCTTGAACATCCCTTCCTTGTTTCCAAAATCAAGCTTAAATCCTATGTCCTCTTGGCTCAAAATTCCTTTTTCAAAACACTCCATCGCAAAAGCGACAAGCGCTCCAGTGGAGATCGTATCAAGCCCTAAATCGTCGCAAATATAGTTTGCATGGGCTATATCCTCGATAGAGTTTAGGGCACAGTTCGAGCCCAGCATCCCGGCCGTTTCATACTCTGGGCCTTCAACCACTATTCTTGATGATTTAACCATACTCAATTGCCCACAGCATATTGGGCATCCGAAACATGAGCTGTTTCCGATCTTTACCTCATCCTCTAAGGCTTCTCCGTTGATTTTTTGAAATTCCTCGTAGCTATTGAACTGAAAGTTTTTGGTGGGCAAGGCTGAGTTTTCATTAGACCAGTTTATCACCTGCATCGTGCCTTGTCTTCGCCAAATCTTTAAATCCTTATGGCTAAGTATGTAATCAAGCGCTTCTTCAAAAATCTTTAAGGCCTCTTCAGGATCGGCTGGTTGAACTCCTAAGCTTCCTTTGACTGCTATCGCTTTAACCTTCTTTACTCCAAGTATGGCTCCCATACCGCACCTTCCAGCTTGTCGCCCAAAGTCGCAGTTTATGCTAGCGAATTTTACTAGGTTCTCTCCAGCTTGTCCTATGCAAGCAACTCTTACGGATGAGTCGCCTAGTTCCCTTTTTATTTCCTCCTCAGTTTGAAAGCATCCTTTACCCCACAGATGTTGAGCATCTTTAAATTCTACGCGCCCATCATTTATCCACAGATAAACAGGCTTTTTAGAAGAACCCTCAAGGATCAGTGCATCGAAGCCTGCTTGCTTCAATTCTGTTCCAAACATCCCTCCTACGTTGCTATCCCCATAATAGTTTGTCAATGGGCTGATGGAGCATACACTGGTTTTTCCGGAGCCTATGGTCATGGTACCAGTTAAAGGACCGTTTGCTATTATCAATTTGTTTTCTTCATCAAAAGGCTTCACGTTTTTTGGAATTTCATCCCAAACTATCCTGGCTCCCCAACCCCTTCCTCCTATATACTTTTTTATAAAAACCTCATGGACTCTTTGGGTTTTTATTTTACTCCTCGAGAGATCAATCCTTAGGATTTCTCCCATATAGCCTCTAAATCCTCTCTCCAATCAAAGCTACCCCGATTTGGCGATTAATAGCGTTTTAATAGCGCTACCTATAATTTAATGTTTTCCATAAAGAAAGATGAGTATGAAAATTGTTAAAGTTTTTAAAAAGACTGTTGGAGCTGACTTATGGAAGTAAAGAAGCTGAAGTAGATAAAGTATTGGATTCTCTTGAAACAGAAGATAGTTTAGAAAGCATCTTTGAAAGACTGAAAAAAGATGGATTGATCGGTGACTATAATGAGGAGAGACTTAAAGTAAATTTTGAAAATCGTTTAAAAATAGCTACGAAAGCTATTCAACTTGGAGGCGATGTTGAAAAAATTTGCAAAAAATTGGATTGGAAAGAATTTGAAAACTTTGTTTTCAAAATCCTCGAAGTAAATGCCTACAATGTAAGAAAACATTACAGGTTTGAGTATAGAAATAAAAAATATGAGTTTGACATCCTTGCCTACAACGATCTTTTTATGCTTTGTATAGACTGTAAACATTGGAAATATGGAGGGCAAAGAAGTAAGCTTTTAGAAGCTGCAAGAATGCAATTGGATCGAGTGATTGCTTTTTCTAAATTAAAAAAGGAAATGGAGCGCATCAGAAAGGAAAAAAAGCTCAGAATATTTCCAATAGTGTTAACGTTAATGGATGTATCCTTTAAAGAGTTAAATGGAGTTCCAGTAGTTTCCATCCTTAAATTCAACGATTTCCTTTATCGTTTATCTCCTACAACAGACGAATTTGTGAGAGTTACAACTGAATGTTAGCTCAGAATTAGCTCCTTAAAACTCTTCTTAACTTCTTCGACGTGGGGCTCCGTTGCGATAGCTAAGGGTAACTCGTTCTACCTACAACTCTATCTGCGCATCTATAAATCTTCTGTACCAACGATTAAATTGATCGTGCGTAGCAAAGTGTAACTCTACGGGAGCCTTTGGAAGGGCTCTTAATACCTCAACCCTTATTTTCTCATCGCTATTGCCCAGCTCTCTTATAACCAATATATCTATATCACTGTTAATAGAATATTTGTTTTCAACAATGGACCCGAATACTATTGTTTTACAATCCGGATAGTATTTTTTTGCTATCTCTTTAATTCGAGCTCCGACTTCCATCCAGTTAGAAAGCCATTTAGCCCTGTCTTTTGCAGATTCTATGAGTAAGTCAAACCTACTCATGAGTTAGCACTCCAAAAAGCTCTTCTGCAGTTAACATAAGCCTTTCTATCTCTTCTTTGCTGTATCTGCGCGGAAGATACCTGGACGCTATATAAGCATCTTCAAGACTTCCTATCTCTACAGCCCTTCTCTTTAAAATATCTAAAACCTCTGGCATTAGCTTTGCTAACTCTTGAATTAATCTAGACAAGCTATGCGTTCTAGGATAAGTTCCTACTTTTATTAAGAGATGATATTTTAAAAAGATCTGACATGCTTGCTCAAGCATGAATGAAGATAGATCATACTTTCTCTCGGCAAATAATCTCTTAGCTTCATCAAAAAAACTATAAGCTCTTTCTTTAAGAAAGTTAGCCTCTTCCAAAGACATGATTTCACTACTCCATTTCATCTTTACATCTTCAATTTAGTCAAATAAGAATATAAACATGAGCTATAACAACTTCAACTCCCTACCTATATCATCTTTTTTTTTAGAAAATTTTTCAAATAACGCCTCGCGTAACTGCATAATGGGATTATTTCAAATCCTTGATTTTTCGCATAAGAAATAGCCTCCTCCATCAATTTAGCAGCTAATCCTTTTCCTCTAAATTGCTCAGGAGTATACGTGCTTTCTATATACATCTTTTTTCCATCGATCCTGTATCTTAAATACGCATGGACTCCACGATCGAGCCTTATAAAGAATAAACCTGGTCTATGTAGTACCATCAATCATTTCACACCCGCTTACTATGGACATATTATTCATTAAGCCTTAACCGATCTCTTTATATATATTTTAAAGAGCAAAATCTCTTAAAGAAGGCGAAAAACTTGATAGAAAGGGAAGAAATTCAGGAAATTGCTATAAAGTATAAAAATCCTACAGGAGCTGTTCTAGGATCGCATTCAGCTTTAGACGCGTTAAGCGGGTTAAGGAATTATGGAATTAAAGGATTGGTTTACGTAACTCACGAGAGGGCTGAGATATACTTTAGGGAGCCAAGGGTTGGAAGGCCCGAGGAGCGTGTCATAAGCCTACCGAGCTTATGTAAACGCGATTTGATAATCTCCGATGACATAACAAAAATTGTTAGAAACAAGAAAAAATGGAAAGAGGCCATTTTGTTGATCGATAAATACGAGGATGTTTTAGACTCGGAATACCAAGATGGGTTGATAGAGCTTGAAGCCATACAGATTCCAAACAGAGCTTTTTCAGTCTATGTAGGAGGGTATGCCTGCGAAAGAATTGAGAAAGACTTTCGCATACCAATACTTGGATCGAGGAATTTATTAAAAATAGAGAACAGGGAAGAGGTTGAAAAGAATTACTACTGGTATTTGGAGCAAATAAAAGCTCCTTACCCGAAAGAGTTTGATTATGAAGTTACTGAAGACGGTATTAGATTTACTAAAAAAGTTGAGCAACCAGTTGTTTTGAAAATACCCCATGCCGCTAGAAGGCTTGAAAGAGGCTTCATATTCGCTTCGAATGGACTAGATTTGGAAGAAAAAGTTAGGGAAGGGGTTGCGAATGGAAGCATATTGCTAGAAGATCTTAAAGCGGGTAGAATAGAAGAGTATGTACCTGGAGTTACGGCCAATTTTAATTTTTTCTATTCGCCAATGTACGCAAACGAAAATTGGGGAGATTTAGAAAAGCATGAGGAAAAATGGAAGCTCGCGAACGAGCTTATATCGATAGATGAAAGAAGGGAAACAACCCACGATGGGATAATCCGAATGCCAGCGAAAGATCAATTAAAAGCTGATTGGAGCAAAACGCCTTACCCTATGAGCTTTGAAGTCACAGCCCATTCAATCTTAAGCTTGAGGGAATCACTTTTAAGGAAGATCTATCCAATAGCCGATTCTTTCGTAGAGATCACTCAAAGACTGAATTCACCTGGAATGATAGGTGCTTATTGTATTCAAACACTTATAACTTTTGAAGAGCAGCCGATTGTGAGCGGGATAAGCCAAGGGATTTACGATTTAGAAGGGAACAAGCTTTTTGACTTCGTTTTTAAAGTCCAGGATTTAGCCACAAGACACGGTGGTGGAACCAACATCCATATGGGAATAGGCTCACAGTACAGCAATTCGAAGTACATGAAAGCGATGTCTATGGGAGATCGTATAGCTTTGGAGCTCTTCATTGCAAAAAGAAAGAAAAAAATTGATCTGATAGTAACCTAATCGAGCTGACCATTCTTCGTACAATCGAAAGTTCCCTAAGTTCTCTGGGAAAGTTGAATATTTAATAGAAAAGTTGTGGTTTAAGATGGCAAATCACAGAATAGCTTTTTTGTTCATCTACGCTTTCTTCTCTATGACTATTCCAGTTTTTTTATTGTTATTCATGGAAAACAACTACATGGATCAAGCATGGGTTGATAGTGGCTTCTCAGCCATGATTTTAGGCTGGCTTCTCGTCTATCTTGTTTATGGAGTCGTCCAAATCTTCTTATTTT
>JAWCQS010000014.1:6863-9451 GCA_038869655.1 Bathyarchaeia archaeon
CCACAAGGCAATATAAGATTGCTGAGTGAGGAATTGAAAGAAAGGTTACTCTCATTAAATGATGAAAAGCTTCCTTTCGCTACAGTTCAAGATCCTAAGGATCCGAATAGGATTATTGCCTCGTGGAAGATTGCGGATGAGAAGTGGATTGAATTTTTTGCTAAAAAAGGGCTTAGAGTACAATATGAGCTTAGAATGAAAATCTTGAAGGGAAAAGGCATTGTGAAAGCTCAGGACAACTTCAGGAAATTTGAGTACGTTGGCGGAGTCGATGGGAAAGGGATAAAATTCAAGTCTGAATTTTCATTCTTTAAGGGAATAAGCCTATTCCAATATGAAAAAGGCATTCAGTATGGCGTAATCTATAAGGATGGAAAACTCAAAATCGATTACGCCTATAAATATACTTTCAATATCGCAGAAGTAAAGAATCCGATAATTGAGATAATAACCAACTCGGGCTGGGAGTTCAGGCCTACAGTATTTTTTTAAATTTACTTCGTACAAAATTAAAAATGATAAAGGCAATTATGGGCACTAAAATTAAAGCCAAAAAAAGCTCATAGGGAATTTTTTGATTAGAAGACGCGGTCGTATAGCTTGCGAAGCTTGGGGGATCATCCAATTTTCCAAGACCCCAAGCTGACAGATCGTACCACTTGCCGTCTACACTTACCCGGATCAAAAATCCAACCTTTTGCCCTAGTGAAAGGCTGAAATCATGCATGGAATCTGAAGAATTCAATGGATGTTTGAGCTCAAACTGGTTTATAGAGCCTTGGCGACTTCCTGCCGCTTTCCCGTCGTTCGTTCCTTCATCAATCGTATCTGGGTTTATTGCCTTACCAATAGCGTAGTAATATCCATCATAGAACAGATTTGCTCCAGTGGTCGCTACGAAGTCATCTCCATTCTCAAAATTTTTCTTGCTTCCGTAGTCGTTATCGAAGAAAGCCTCAAAACCATCCATCGAACCAAATTCATTATCGCCGTAAATAGAGACGGCCATGTATAAGTTTTCCTCATCGTTCATGATGTATACTATCCCAGTGATCGTTTCTCCGCTTGAAGTTTTTAGAGGTCCAAAGGTTGCTCTGCCTGCGGTTTTCCATTCTTCAGCTCCTATGATTCCATCTATAATTGGGGGAGTAGTAGTGTAGCCTGAAAGCGATAGCCCATCAACTACGATAATTTGTGGCATCACCATTATGGCATTTGTCATTATTAACAAGTAGAAAAATGTTAAAGAAGATTTTTCAATCGATTTGCTAAATTGGTTAAGGATGTAGGCATCATGAGGAAAGCTCAATTTTAACCCTCGCATAGGTTTTGACGTTCATTTCCACCTCGGTTTTTGCTCACCCAAATAATACTAATCTCTTTTATAATTAATTTCAAGATAAGCGCGCCAGTTTTAATCTATTCGAGCCATCTATCATCTTCTTTGTCGTTAAGGTCCAGCAACTTAATAAATCCTCGCTCTATAACTAAACCATCATGGAAAAAGAGTACTGTTTCGTTGCAATAGCAGGAGCACTTCTTGGGACTTTAGTTTTTGGTGGGCAAGTGCTCGTTAATTTAGGCTTATCGCTTTACGAGATTTCGATGTTTACTTTAATTTTTGGATTCTTGCTTTTGCCTCTAATCCTCTTCAAAAAAGAGTGGAAATTTGAAAGATCGATGGTTGGATTCTTTCTTGTCTTCGGATTCTTTGGTGCAATTACCAGATTGGCTCAATTTGGCGCGGTGGTTTTAGGCGTACCAGTTGCGATAGTCGTGCTCCTGTTGTACACTCAACCGCTTTGGACAGTTATTTTTAGTAAACTATTTTTACAAGAAAGCGTTACCAGACATAAAATCTTTGCTATTGTATTAGTATTAGCGGGTGTAGTTTCACTTCTAAATCCATTTAGCATAACGAAGGTTGGAAGCTTTTTTGGCATAATTGTGGCTTTAATCGGTGGGCTTTCCTTATCAGGATACGTAATATATAGTAGAAAAAGTGGCATTAAGAAATATCACTTCATAACAACAACTTTTGGCTACACTGTTTTTACTTTATTGTTTTTGATCGTTTCATATCCGATAATGTTTCTTTTTACTAAAGATCTCTCAATAGTTAGAGTTTCTTCTACTCTCCCAATAGCCATATGGCTTTTCCTGTTTGTTTTTTCATTGGCTTCGAATTTAATTCCGTTCTCTCTAATTTTTAGAGGGGCTCAAAAAGTTCCCGCCTCAAGCTTAGGAATAATTCTATTGTTAGAGCCAGTTAGTGCTTCAATTTTGGCAACAGTATTTCTAAAACAACCCTTCGCATTCAATACGTTGTTTGGTGGAGCACTAATCTTAATATCAAATTATTTAGTGATTCACAAAAAATAGTGTTTTTAGGAATTGCTTTATGATACAATTATGTTCCAATTTAGAAACATTTATATACCAGATAATAAATAATTGATTGCGAGCAACAATGATATATCATAAATGGAACATAAAAGTTTCGTATAAAAGCCTTTCAAAAAAGTCATGAATAAAAAGAGTATTTAAATTTATGGTTACACAAGCCACGGCACAAATGAAAAACCAAC
>JAWCQS010000015.1:0-9295 GCA_038869655.1 Bathyarchaeia archaeon
GTACGAAGATACTCATCCGTACGATTTGAATTATGGGCAAATGAAGTTGCTTACAATCGCTTCAATAATCGCTCTACAGCCAGAGGTTTATGTCTTAGATGAGCCTACTAGCGGACAAGATCATAGGGGGCGCAAAGCTGTTGCAGACTTAGTCTTAAGGTTGAATAAGGAAGGAAAAACGATCATCGTCATAACTCATGATATGAGGTTTGTTGCGCAAGTAGCCAAAAGAACACTTCTGATGGCTGATGGGCAAATAATAGGAGACGGAACTACAAGAAGCATACTGATGAATATGGAGATGTTAAAGAGCGCTTCGATAAAGCCTCCGCAAATAGCTGAGCTGTGCAATGAGCTTAAAAGATTTGGCTTAAACTTTAAAGCTTTAAACATAGATGAGGCTTTAAGAGATTTCAGCAAGCATATCAAAGGACAGTAATGATGGAACCGAAGAAGCCAAGGATAGTAGTCGTCGGAAGCATCCATATGGATTTTACCATACTAGTGGATAGTTTGCCAAAAACTGGGGAGACTGTAATCGGGAAAAGCTTCAAAATGTCTCCTGGAGGAAAAGGAGCCAATCAAGCTGTTGCAGCAGCGAAGTTAGGCTCTGAAGCTTACATGGTTGGAAGAGTTGGTAACGATTATTTAGGGAATTTATTAATAGAAAGCATGAGTAAAAGCGGAGTTAACGTAGATTTTGTTAAAAAAGATCCATCTACGCATTCAGGACTAGCATTCATAACGGTTGATCCAAGAGGCAAGAATACGATTTCGGTTGCTCCGGGAGCGGATTTAACAATATCCAACGAGGACGTTGAGGGGGCTATGGATGCTATAAAGCAAGCTGATATTATGCTCCTCCAATTAGAAATTCCGTTAGAAATCGTTACCCAGGCTGCTGAAATCGCTTTTAGGAATGATCTAAAGGTTATCTTGAACCCCGCTCCATACAGACCTTTACCAAAAAAATTGCTCAAAAATATTTTTATCTTAACTCCAAATGAAGTTGAGGTTGGCATGATGAGCAAAATAGGGATTAAAAGTTCAAAGGATGTTGTTGAGGCTGGAAAAAAATTAATCGGAATGGGGATCGAGAAAATCGTCATCACTTTAGGCGACAAAGGAGCTATGCTCGTAAGCAAGGAGAGAGTTCTTCGTTTTCCGGCAATAAAGGTTAAAGCTCTCGATACAACCGGAGCTGGGGATGCGTTCAATGGAGCGCTAGCAGTTGCATTAGCTGAAGGAAAGGGTATTGAAGAAGCCATAAGGTTTGCTAACTTTGCAGGAGCGCTAACAACGATGAAGGTGGGAGCTCAGGAAGCTTTGCCGGGAAGGAAAGAAGTTGAAGAATTGATGAAAATGTAGATGATTACAATGAAGTTTGCTGTCCTTGGAGCCGGCAATGCAGGTTACGCTCAAGCAGCTGATCTTTCACTAGCGGGATACGACGTAGCCCTGTACGAGTTGCCAAAATTCAAGAAGAACATTGAGCCGATTATAAAGAAAGGGGGGATAGAAATAACTGGAGTTGCTAGAAATGGTTTCGCAGAACTAAAAAAGATCACAACTAATGTAAGAGAGGCTACTAAAGATGCGAAAGTTATATTCATAACTGTTCCAGCGTTTGCTCATGAAGTTTTCTTCAAGGAATGCGCTCCGTACCTAGAGGATGATCAAATAATCTTAATCGATACGAGCTACTATGCCTGTTTAAGGCTTGCTAGATTGGCGAAAGAGTTAGGAATAAAGAAGAACATAATACTGAGTGAAACTTCGATCCTTGTTTATTCATGTAGAATCTCAGGACCGGCTGAAGTTCATGTTGATGGATATAAGAATAAAGATTTGAAGGTATCAGCTTTTCCAGCAAAGAATACGCCAACAATACTCGATCTAATGAAAGAAGTTTATCCGCAGCTTATACCTGCAAAGAATGTGTTAGAGTGCGATTTAGAGAATCTTAATCCTTGCTCCCATACTTCTATTACGATTTTAAATTCAGCTCGTATTGAATTAACGAAGGGCAATTTTAATTTCTATTCTGAAGGTACTACTCCGGCTGTTGGAAAAGTCATAGATAGCGTTGATTATGAGAGAAGAAAAGTCGGCGATGCATTCGGTCTTGAGATAAGATCCTACGTTAAAACCATGAAGGAGTATTACAATTCAAAGGGAGAAAGTGCTTATGAGGTTATCCAAACTACTGATGCCTTAAAAGATCCTAGAGAAAAAGCTCCTTCAGATTTTACGCATAGATACATGACCGAAGATATTCCGTATGGTTTGGTACCAATTTCATCCCTTGGCAAGCTTGCGAATGTTCCAACGCCCACAATAGATTCCTTAATTCAATTAGCTTCTGTAATAGCTCAAGTTGATTATGGGCGCGAGGGCGCAACCTTAGAAAGGCTTGGAATAGAGGGCTTAAGCGTTAGAAAAGTTAATGAGCTACTAATGGATGGATCTATTCAAGTCTAAATTTTTGATCGTTGATCTTTTTCGCACTCCGTATCGGATTCTGTAGTTTTTTAAAACTGGAAGATATCGGAACGAACTTTGAAATAAAAAGGTAGAGGGGGTTACGTAATTACGGATTTACGGATTTACGTACATGCGCACTTTCGATTCTCTTTATAAACTCAAGATATATAGAAATCAAGGGAGTATACACTGCTTCAATCCCAAAAAGTCTCTTTCTCTCAAAAGCTCGATGAGATGCAATTTAAGAGGAGAAAGCCCTAAGCCATATAACGTTAGCTTTAAAAAAGGATAATCATCTCATAAAGCCTTTATAACATAGCGCGCATGTATGAAATAAATTTTAGGAATTGGAGCAATCAATCGAATGTTCGGGCTTAAGATAGATTTTAATCCAAGAAGGAATGGGTTCGACAGAGCTGTTCTCATACTACTGATCGTGAGCTTCATTCTAAGAGTCGCTTGGTTAGATCAGCCAAAGGGATCGTTGATTTTTGATGAAACCTACTACGTGAACGCTGTCAAGGTCATTTTAAAATTACCCCATGATGAAAAGGTTTATGCTAATGTCCCATTGGGTTTAGATCCCAATAAAGAGCACCCACCTCTTGGAAAATTAATAATTGCCTTTTCAATTTGGTTGATTGGGGATAACGAATACGGGTTTAGGTTACCAAGCGTAATTTTTGGAACTATGGCCATACTGGTTTTCTATCTTTTAATTAAAAAAGTCTCGAAAAATGATCTGATAGCTCTTCTTTCGACCTTTCTTTTCTCTTTTGAAACTTTAACATTCGTCCATAGCCGTATAGCGATCATCGATATCTTTATGCTCACATTTATGCTCATCGGTTTTTACCTTTACTTTGATGAAAAAATTTCTTTAAGCGCCTTCGCTTTAGCGCTTTGTGTATTAAGCAAGATGATTGGGCTCTTCGCCTTATTAGCCATAGCTTTATACGATATATTGATTGGCTTTTTTCTTAAAGAAATCGATTTGAGCAAAGTGGTGAGCGAGTTTGAACGCTTCATAATAGTTTTTAGCATAAGCTCTTTGGCTATACTTACAGCACTGGATAGAATTTGGGTAGGTTTTTACAGTCCATTTGAGCACATAAACCATATGTACAGTTATACAAAAGCTCTTTCTCGAGAATACTTAACGGGTATTGAAAGCTATCCTTGGCAATGGCTTTTGAATGAAGTTAAAATTCCTTACCTTACTGTACAAGAAAACGTCTATGTGAACAACGTATTAGTCAAAACGCGCCCAGCCATAGCGTTCGTTGGAGCCATGAATCCGTTGATAATCTATTTATGCATACCCTCAATCGCTTACATGTTCTACAAATCTTTTTATGAGAAAAACAGTTTTTCTCTCTTCATTCTCTCATGGTTTCTATCGACTTATTTTCCATTCATCCTTATGTCTTTATTATGGCAAAGGGTAAGCTATCTATTCTATTTCCTTAGCACTGTTCCATCAGTTTGCGCAGCCATAGCTTACACTATGATCGATCAAAAACCTCCAAGGATACTGTTATTCCTATACCTTATAGCCGTTGTCTATTTTTTCATAGCGATGTTTCCCTTTAAAGCGATTCTTAGGCAATTCATCCCAGAAGTACTTTTGTTATAAAAAGAAGGTGTCCAGCTTTTTAAGCCCTATCAACTCGTTGAATTCTACTTCAAGCGCGTCGAGGACTTGTTCAAAAGTGGAGTTTATGTATTCAACATACTTTTCTACGTCTATCTCGTTTTTAGAAGCTAACTGAACTGGTTTAACACCAGGTTCCCCAACCACTTTAACGAAGGATATTATGTCTCCAGCCTTTACTTCGATTCCTCTCTCAGTTAATAGATGAGCTGCTTTTACGTGCTGAGGGGTTGTCTTCGTATAACGCAAAGGCGGTTTGCTGATCATTATGCTGAAGGCTAGATCCTCAAGAGAATGTTTTCTACTTTTCAAATCTAAATAGCATTTTTTAATTATCTCCTTAATCCTCTCTTTCGCTTCTTCAAACTCTTCCTCAGACTTTACTCCACTAAGGATTTCAATCATTTCGTAAAAGGCTTTTTTGAGGAACTCTGGGATGTGCCTCTTTTTTCCAGTCAAGCCCTTGATATCGACGCTTCCATCAGGATATACGCCTAAATAGTTTTTCTTTCTAGAGCTTAGGGCTAGATACCTATAGTTTTTGTCAACTTCCAAATCCATCTTAAGAATATCCCTAGACCATTCCGTTAATTTTTTCAACTGCTCATGAGTAGGATTTCCAATAAAAATAGAGTCTGTGTCTCCATAGAATATCTTTAATCCAAGTGATTCTGCTTGCTCTATGGTTCGATTAATCGCGTATCTTCCAATAGCTGCTGTAGCCTCAGCTACGGGTGGGCAATAGTAAGCAAACCTTTCAGCACCAAAAACTCCGTAAGAAGCGTTTAAAACGACTTTGAGTGCATTTTGAACTACGCTATAAAGGTTTCTTAAAGCTGGAGAAAGAGCTTTATCCTTCGATTTTGGCTTGTACCAGTTAACCCTTAAATCCCTTAGGGATCCGATGAGTATGCTCTCGATAGCTCTCCTTTTTTTACAGACCCAATGAGGAGTTCCTGGTACCAAATTGTTCCTGCACTCCGGATCTTCATGGGGACACAGTATGGTTTCGTATCCAAGGTTCCAATTCCTTATTATGGAAGGATACAGCGAGGCGAAGTCTAAAACGGCTACGTTGAAGTGAATTCCTGGAATTGGCTCTACCACTATAGCTCCTTTGTACTTTTTACCCTTTATTATCGCTTCTGTAGCGATTTTTCCTTTAAGCTTCAATATATCCTCGGGTCTTGGAATCAGGTAATTCCTTTTTCTATGCTCATTGTTTAACATGCTCCTAATCCAACTGGATACTCCTTGGCGTGTGATTTCTTCCATGGGCATAAAACTTATCCTTGAAAGTATCACTATCAGCTTCATGACCAGATTTTCATTGAGAGTTGTTAAATTAAGGACTATCTCAGCGTCCCTGAAGCAATAGAGGGCCAGCTCTTTATAGGAAAGCTCAGATACGGGTAAAGCTATTTCTTCTTTACCCATCTGAAGAATGGCTTTACCCACTTCATCCAAAGTTATTTCTCTATACTTTTGCCCAAAGGCATAAACTTGTATCGATTTGTTGAAAAAGAATTTGTAAAGGTCTAAATGAATTCCGTACTTTAATGAGGCGGAGTCCCTTCCTAGCTCTATTGGAGTTTCTTCTCTTGTAAACCCAAGCCTTGAGGCCCTATGCCATAAATACCTTAGATCAAAATCATCTCCGTTAAAAGTCAGTACAACAGGGTATTCAGACAGGACTTTAAAAATTGCATTGATAAGTTTTTTCTCTGATTCATAGTACTCGAGCCTTATGTCTTCAGGTATTGATCTATTTCCTTCTTTTACGCCCTCTCTTTTTAGCAACAGAACTCTTTTGATGCCGTCGGAGCTAATTGCGCTAGCACAAATGATCGGATACTCGGCCTCGCGCGGATCCGGAACTCTAGTGGCTATTGGTGAAAAGACTTCTATGTCTATGGCTACTCTTTTAAACTCTGGAATTGGAGTTTCTAATAGCCTCATCCATTCTATAGCCTTTTCTTTGTACTCCTCGGCTTCATCTTTGAACGATTTTTCAACGAATTCCTTTGCTTCTCCTGTAAACTCGCTTACTATAGGCTCCAATTTGCCGTTTTTAACTCTGTAGGGCATTCCGGGTTTTAACTGTAAATCGTATATGTAGGATTCAAAATATTTTATATCGGCTTCCCATGCCTCTATCATGTCTCTTATGCATCCGCTTGGTCTTCCACCTATGGCCAGGGGATCTTTAGCTATTACCTTACTTACTTTAACGGGTTTATCCATCAATCCATCGTACTTTTCAACAGATTCGATGCGAAGGAAGCCGCTATGGGAAACCAATGAACTGTTCTTGTTTAAGTTCTCAGGACTTTCGATCGAGAAGCAATATGGCAAGTGCCCATCGTTGTCATACCAAGTATAAACTCTATGGCTTTTCGGATCATAGAGTTTTGAGTAAGCCGAATGCTTCTCTCCATCGTAATTCACGGCTATAAGATAGGCCTCATCAACGTCCCCATCGATTACTCTGCTGGAAAGAGACTTTTCTTGAATTTTTTCCATATCTTCTTCCTTTTTACTAACTACGCTATCATTCTGAGTTTCGATAAGGTAATCTTCGAGTTTCTTCGACATGGCTTTCTCCATGAGCAAGCTTTAAGAACTATGATAAATTAATCTATTGGATTAATTAAGTGTTTTTATGGCAAAAATGCTGAAAGATTCTTTATTTCTAGCGTTAAAATGTTTAGAAAGCGTTGAAAATGAAGGACTTAGTGAGCGATCGGCTTTAGTCAAAAACGTTAATAGATTAAAAATTAAAAGGCTTTCGACTATTAAAATGGCTTACCTTATAATGACTGAAACTCTAAGAAGGCTAAACTTTATAGATTTTATGATTACTTCAATGCTTTCCAAGGATGCATTGAAAAAAGCCCCTTTGATAGAAAACTTCATCAGAATCTATGTATTCTTGACTAAGTTTAAGCGCATAGGGCTTAAGGAAACGATCGATTTAGTAAGGTTTGGGAGGCAAATAATCGGTTGGAAAGAACTTAAGCCTTACGAGTTGTTTCTGGGCAAAGTGCTCGAAATTTCAATCGACGAGCTTATAAAAGATTCTAAGCTTAATGAATACGATGCGTTAGCCCTTCAAACTTTCCATCCCGAATGGTTTGTCAAATACGCTTATAAGCTGCTTGGAAGAAACGCCGGTATAAAGCTCCTAAAGAAGAATTTAAAGCCATATCCAATTTATATAAGGCTTAACACACTGGTTGGGAAAGAAAATGAGCTGCTCAGAGAATTACGTGAAGAGAGCATCATCGTTGAAAAGGTCAAGGGAGTAGCCCATGTTTATAGGCTGATTTCAACAAAAATTCCGTTGATAAAGTCTAAATCCTATAGCTTAGGGAAGTTTCATATTCAAGATTTATCAAGTTGCATAGCCGTACTGATAATCGATCCAAAACCAGGAGACGTTATCTTAGACGTTTGCGCAGCTCCGGGCTCTAAGACTAGTCTTATGGCTCAGCGGATGAGGAATAGAGGCATAATCTATTCGATAGATTACTCTTTTAGAAGACTCAATTTTTGGAAGGTGCAGATGAAAAGGTTAAGCGTAAAGATGGCAAATCCGATAGTAGCCGATGCTAAAAGAGCTTTGCCTGTTGATTTGAAGGCAGATATTGTGGCCTTAGATCCGCCCTGCAGCAATACAGGACTGTTTGCAAAAACTCCTTTAACAAAGTGGAGAATTAATCCAATTAAGATTCATGAATTAACAAAGATCCAGTGGAATATGCTAGAAAACTGTGCTGATCACGTTAAAAACTGTGGAAAACTGGTGTACTCGACATGTAGCATAACGCTTGAGGAAAACGAGCTTTTGATAGAGAGGTTTTTAAAGCTTCATCCAGAATTTGAGTTAGCGAGTATAGAGTTTCCTTTGGGGAGCTTTGGCTTTAGAGGGCTCAACAGATGCTTGAGGCTATTCCCGTATATCCATGAATGTAATGGTTTTTTCATAGCAAAGATGATTAAAAAGCTTTAGAAAGCTTTCATCATCGCTTTTGAAAAGATCAAAAAACAATAATGCTGTTCACTTTTCTGGACTGATAGGCGATCAGTCGATTCCCTTAGAGAAATATCTAATTTCTAGAAGATTTAAGCATAGAGCCTATTAATTCTATCCAAATAAGGCACTTGAAGGCAGCGAGAGCCATCTCACTTGGAGAGACTTTATCATTAATTCATGAAGCTAGACGTTGAAGAGTTGGCTGAGGAAAATTTAACAATGGCCTACAATTGCTTTCCTTCTTAAAACAGCCTAAAAATAGTAGGGTAAGCATATTTAAAGGGCTTTCCTACAAGCTGTTATGTCGAATATGTAAAAATTGGAAAGCTCAATTAGCTAGTATAGAGGAGCTATCACTTAGGGTAGAGTTTAAGCCCAAAAGTTTTCAAAGGAGCAAAATGTTTCAGGTCGAGTGTATAGAGCATACTTCTTCTATTCAAGGTTATAGCAGCTATCATGGCATCCGTTCTTCGTATAGGCATTCTCATTCGTTCAGCCTTTAAATCTATTTCAGCAGATAGCTCAGTATCCCTCTTTGTATATTCGATTACGGGTAGAAGTAGAACTTCTCTAACAGGCTTAGCATATTTTTGTAGTCCATATCTCATTAAGGTTTATTGAAGTTGTAGCTATATCCTCTCCGCTGCTAAGAATTCTATTTAAAGCCTCATCACCTTTGGAAGATTTCCGGTCGAAAATCTCTACTAAGACATCAGTATCCAACACTATCATAGCCTGCGCTCAGTCCTCTTAGTGTGAATCTCAAAGAGCAGCCTCTCCTTATTCCTAAACTCCACACAACTCCTCAGCCTCTTCAAAGTTTCAATAGGATTCGTGCTCTCTATAAGTCTCTCAAATAATTCGCTGAAGCTCTCATCTTCATGTTTAACTTTCAGCAGTTTCCTATAAACCTCATCTCTAATGGTTATTGTCTTCATAATTTATCGTCCAAATTATGTTTAAACATTCTCCTTTTTCTGTTGTGACTTTATGAAAGATGTTCCATAAATCTTCAGGCTGACCAGCCCATTATGCGATACGGTCTACCGCAAGATAAACCCATTGAGGCTCAGATAAAAAAGACTTCGAATTATTTGTCGCTATCATTATAGGGATACCTA
>JAWCQS010000016.1:0-9102 GCA_038869655.1 Bathyarchaeia archaeon
CCTATGAAAATTTCCTCAACAGCAATTGGCTACACTAGGATTATCCTCTACCTCATAACTCCAGAAGCCATAAAGGAGGATTCCATACCTTCCAAGATGCAGATAGCCCGTTACAGCCCAAGCGATCAAATTATTCAGTTCCAAGTTTCACACAAAGAGCTAGAGATGATCGATAAAGGGATTTCCTTGCTCTTCGGTCCAATCCCGCTCGTTTATCCCCAACCTCCAGCCGCATGGCTCACTACAATTAAGTATGAAGGTGATTTGAGCGATCTGGATTTTGATTTGGGAATTCATCCCCCTATCCCAGAACCGATCAAGTGTCGCTCGATAAAGGTTAACACTAATAAAGCTCAGTATGATTTAGGAGAAGCTGTTGAAATAAACATTCATTATGTTCATCTGCTACCAGGATGCGCAGAAATCCAAGTTCTTCATTATCATGAAATTCGATTGGAAATCCTTGATGAGGATGGAAATGAGGTATACAATTGGGCGCACAGAACTCAAGAAGACTTTTACGAAACAATCTTTTGGACTCCGAAAAAACAGGGAGTCTATACGATAACGGCGAGCTCGTGGTGGAATGGAGAAAAACTGGAAGTGAGCGATGAAGCCAGTGTTCAAGTCGTGTCTCCTAAGCATCCAGAGCCAAGCATAGAGCCGATCGATCCATTCAGATGGATTCTCTATGGAGCGATTCTTGCGACGGTTTGTATTTTAGTAGGAATAGTGATAGCCTATTTTCTGCTCGAAAAGAGAAGTTAAAAAGTTTTGACAAACGGTTTAAAGAAGCTAGAATTGAACGAGGTATCTAATCTTTTATTTTTTAGCAACAGCATCCCAAATGTGTCGAATGCTTTGAATGCCCAGATTGCTCACCTACGTATTTCGTTTGATCCTTGTCAAAAGTTTTCTTACACGCTTGACCGCAGAAGTAATAGGTTTTACCCATGTATTCTGACTTGTACTTTGCTGTTTTTTCGTCTACAGTCATCCCACAGACCGGATCCTTTGCCATGATCATTTTCACCTCCATTTCAATTTTTAATTCATAGCTTTAGGAGTTTTAGAGTGGCCGAGTTGCTGACCACAAATAGAGAACTGAATGCCATAGCTCCAGCCGCTATTACAGGACTGAGTAATCCGATCGCTGCAACCGGAATGGAGACTGCGTTGTATAAGAATGCCCAAAACAAGTTTTGCTTAATCTTCTTCATAGTCGCCCTGCTCAGTGCTATTCCTCGTGCTACATCACGTAAATCCTCTTTGATGAGAACGATTCCCCCAGCCTCTTTTGCAATGTCGGTTCCACTACCTATGGCTATGCCGATGTTGGCTTGGGCGAGAGCTGGAGCATCGTTAACACCATCACCAACCATCGCAACAAATTTTCCGTCGCTTTGCAACTTCTTGATGACACTAACTTTCTCCCAGGGCAAAACGTTAGCGATGACTTTGTCAAGGTTTAATTGCTTAGCTATTGCTTCCGCAGTGCGGCTGTTGTCGCCAGTGAGCATGGCAACTTCGAGTCCCATGTTTTTGAGTTGTTTTATGGCTTCAGCGGCATTATCTTTAAGCGTATCCATAACTGCAACGATTCCTATAATTTCATAGTCCACAGCGAGGAGCATGGCAGTCTTGCCTTGTTCTTCGAGTTTTGTTAGATGAGACTCGATCGGCCCCTTTATGATGATCTTGTTCTCTTCCATGAGCTTGCGGTTTCCCAAAAAAATCATATGCCCTTTGAAAGCTGCTTTTACGCCATGCCCAGGTACAGCCTCAAAAGCTTCAGCATCAGGGATATTAATTCTAGCCCTGTTCGAAGCCTTCAAAATGGCCTCAGCCAGCGGATGCTCCGAGCTCTTTTCTGCAATCGCCGCAAACTCCAGTACATCGTTTTCATTATAGCCATCAAAAGCTACGATATCCGTTACTGAGGTTTCACCTTTTGTCAGAGTTCCGGTTTTGTCGAACAAAATAATGGTCAGTTTTTCGGCGTTCTCAACGTATTCGCCGCCTTTCAGCAAGACACCGTATTCAGCTCCTTTTCCAACGCCAGCCAAAATGGCTGTCGGTGTGGCTATGCCTAGGGCGCAGGGACAAGCGATTAAGAGTATGGAGAGCAGCACGAGAAAAGCGAAGGTGAATCCTCTCAAAAACAGCCAATATATGAAAGCGATTCCAGCTATCGTAAACACGGCTGGGACAAAATACTCGACGACACGATCTGCGAACTTTTGCACAGGAGCACCGGATGCCTGAGCTTCTTCCACCAAGTGTACGATCTGCATGAGCGCTGTTTCTTCGCCAACTTTGCTCGCTCTAATCTTTAACGAACCCGTTTTATTAATCGTAGCGCCTATCACTTCGCTGCCCACATTCTTTTCGACTGGGATGCTCTCTCCAGTGATTATTTTCTCATCAACAGAAGAGTAGCCGGCGACAACTATGCCATCCGTCGGAATCTTCTCACCTGGCTTGACAACGATTAAATCACCGACTTGAACATCATCAATTGGGACCTCAACTTCCTCCCCGTCTTTCAAGACCCTCGCGACGGTTGGTTGGAGTTCAAGTAGCTTTCGAATGGCTGCAGCCGACTTCCTCCTTATAGTTTCCTCTATAAACTTGCCCAGCAAAATGAAGGCTAGAATCGCTATGGCGACTTCCATATAGCCAAACCCCTCTGATCCAAGCCATGGGAAAAATGCGCTCACTGCACCGTATCCCCACCCAGCCAAAACGCCAGTGGTTATGAGGACATCCATGTTTATAGATCGGTTTTTAAGTGCTTTATAAGCTCCATGGTGGATACTCCACCCAGCTATCCAAACGATCGGGGTTGATAGAATAAAGAAGGCTAAGTCCCAGGCGGAGATTCCAGCGATTCTAAACGTCATGATGGCTACTGCTAAGCCTAAAATGGCTATGGCACGCAAAGCTGCAACGCTTAATACGCCTGCAAGTGCCAGAGCCACCCGACGTCTCATAGCCTTCAACTCTCGCTCTGGTTGCTCGTACGTTCTGGCGCAGGTCTCGCTGCAAAAATAGTATGTGCGATCTCCGATCTTTCTTTTGATAGAACTATCCTTATCTACAACCATGCCACATACGGGATCTCTTGGCATAAAATCTTCCTTCTAGTTTATTCATGTATAACTGCGTTATAGAAATATATAAATATTTCTTTTATGAATATATCTCTTAAAGTGTTATAATATGCATAGCGAGAATTTTGATAAAGTCGTTTCGGATTTTTCTCGTTTCTATATACTCGTAATCCTTTACGAGGGACCGGCCCATGGCTACAGCATACTTGATCGCTTCAAAAAGAGAATAGGGAAAGAAGTCAGTCCGAACTTAGTCTACCCTTTTCTTCAACAACTTGAGGAGAAGGGTTTGGTGAAACACAGAGTTAAGCCAGTGGGTAGGAGAAAGAAGAAAGTCTTTGAGCTCACTAAGGCAGGAAGAAAAGTCTGTGTACAGCTGTTCAAACGCTTCTCCAATCTTATCTCAATAGCCATCGAGCCCAGTCTCAAAGTCTGTGCCAATTGTGGGTGCAAGGTTTACGAGGGTAGCTATGGAGAAATCATCCACGGAAAAGAGGTAACTTTTTGTTGTGTACACTGCGCTAATTCTTACAAACAGGAGAGTAGAAGCCTGTAAAAAGACACTTCTCTTTTCGCGTATAGTGAACTTCTAAGTTTTTCATCGCTTTAAATAGTTTACGGATAAAGATGCCAGCATCAATAAAAAGAAACCTTATTATAAGCCAGCATAGAAAACAATCAAAAATACAGAGCGCTAGAGAATGATGATTATGGCGCAGGGTTCTTCGAGCGAAGAAGGAGAACTTTCGCATATTAAAGCCTACAGGTCTCGTTTAGAGCATGCTAAGGATTTTAATGAGGTTTACGAGATAGTGAAGGATACTGTTAAACGTTCATTAAATCGCTATCGCATAGGAATGATGCTCGTCCTTGATGACTTGCCGATCCAGGTTGGTGCTTATCACCCGTTGGGAAGCAACATCATAGTTATGAATAGACTCTTCCTCCAGATCGTCCAAGCGACTGCTAGTTCAAGCTTGGTCATAAACTCTTTCATTTACACGATTCTGCTTCATGAGTATCTTCATGCCCTCGGCTTTATCGAAGAGTCCATAGTTAGGCCTATGGTTTACCAGATATCGATGGAGTCCTTTGGTCAAGATCACTTAGTAGCGCGTTTAGCGAAAGCGGGACCCTGGGCACTCCTCAAATCCATTCCGGTTGGCATGATCGAGCCATCCAAAAGGGTTGCAGAAATAGTGAAAAACTTCGAAAAAGGAAGTCAAAGGTATATTGGCTAAAATCGATTTTTAATGCGTTGATGCGAGCAAAGTTTCATAATAGATGCACTTTGTTGAAAGTTGCAATGCTTAATTTGTTTCATGATAAATATTGACATAGACCGCTTCTCCTTCAATCGTTTCGTGCAAGGCTCTCAAAAGCTCAATTCCATCACATTTCAGAAAAGATCTCTTAAACGGACTTTAAGCACAACGACTCATTCTTCATTTAAGATTATATGAATTGAATTTAAGTGAAAAATTTCCTAATCTTATCGGTGAAAACATGGCATCAAACAAAGAAAGTTGATCGTAGTTAAAAAATTAGTCTAGAGCTCTCCATAAATAGTTTTTTTAGTCGAAGATACAACTTTCTATATGTTCTATAGCTATTTTGATATTTTTCATGGTTTAATGGATTTGGATCAAAGCGCTCTTTGATCTTTACTACGCTCTCGCTTGCTTCCTCTAATCCATTAAAAACTCCAATGCCCAGTCCACCAACTATAGCGGCACCTAGAGAGGCTGTGGAATCGTAACGCAATCGTAACGTTGGAACGTTAAGAACATCAGCTTTGATCTGACACCAGAGCCTGCTTTTAGACTGTCCACCTACACACCTGACTTCCAGTACTTTACCCCCCACTTCGTTAATGATATCCATTATATGTTTTAGTCCATACGCCGTGGATTCCATAATTGCTCTTATGAGATGCTTTTTGTTGTGAGAAAGCGTTAAACCGTAAATCACACCTCTTGCATACGGATCCCAAATGGGGCTTCTTTCGCCGCTGAAATATGGCAGAATGATTAAGCCTGCAGAGCCAACATCAACATCGGCAGCAACTTCATTGAACTTATCGTAAGCCTCCCTACCTTCCTTCTCAGCCTCTTCAACTTCATTTTGGTAAAAATTATCTCTAAACCATCTCAGCAATGCACCGGTGGTAGACATAATGCCACTGATATTCCAGTAATCTGGCACGATATGCTTTGTAACCAATATGCGCCTTTTGGAATCGTTCAATTGTTCTTGCCAGCATAGGTCAAATCCCTGCGACGTTCCTCCATGATCCATTGCCCTACCGGGCTTAACAGCTCCAGAGCCTAAAATGTCATGGGCAAAATCGGTAACTCCTTGAACTAAAACTGTATCTTTACTTAAGCCAGTTTCTTCCGCAGCTTCTGGCGTAATTCGGCCTATGACTTCACCCACGAGCAAAGGCTCAGGCATTTTGCTAAGCTCTATACCAAGAGCCTCTAGATGTTCAATGCTCCAGTAGGGGATGTTCCACCAAGGCAAATAGTTCTTCCTTAAAACACCCGTGCATCCCCTTTTAGTTAGGCGGTAGGAAATGAAGTCGTATGAATTTAGAAATTTAAAACTCTTCTCATAAATTTCAGGCTTATGATTTTTCAACCATAATATTTTTGGCTCGAATAGATAAGGATCTGCACTATCTCCCGTACGCTGTTTTATAATTTCGGATTCCTCTACAGCCCTACGATCCATCCAAATTAAAGATTTATGAATTGGCCTTCCATTTTTATCAATGGCCACAAGGGATGGTCCTTGTCCACACACGCAGACGGCCTTAATTTTTTCAAGACTTATATTTTGCTTGACTTCTAAAAGCAGACTTTTAAAACTCTTCCACCATATTTCCGGGTCATATTCTGCTTCGCTTCCCTTGACATCAACTGGAGGCATAAGTACCGAGGCCTCATGAATCATGTTGCCATTAAAATCTATAAGAGAACTTTTAACGCTGCTTGTGCCTATGTCAACACCTAGTAAAAAGTTTACCATAGCTTTCTTTCTCCATCCAACTTATTTTCAACTGAAAGTATTTTTTATGCTTCTTGACTTAAATGTATAGCTATGGCTTATTTTCATAAAATTTTACTTTACCTTGCCAAGAAAATGGAGTCAAACCACAAAGCGAAAATATTAAATATGGATACTTTTATATACGAAAAACGAAAAAGGTGATGAAAGTTTGGCGACAAAAGTTAGAATTACTTTCCTACTGACGGCGATAGCCATTTCAGCAATTCTTGGACTAATAGTACTCGCCTACATCATTGCCTCACCAGAGGCCTTTGGTGTCAGTAACTCTCCTATCAGACAAGTTGCTTTCTATGTGACTGCAGGCCTTATTTATGGGATTCCAGGATTAATCTGCATTAGGCTTTTCTCAAGAAAACCCGAATGGATAGCTCCACCCGGCAAATATGCGCCAGAAGCAAAGTACACTGTATTCTCGCCCTATGCCTTGGCTGCCTCAGCTGTGGTAGCTGCAGCCGGTGTAGTTGCTGGTTTCCCAGGTCCTATAAATATCGATATCGTTGCGATGGTTACAGCTTTCTCAGCAGTATACTTTGGTCCTGCTGTATCCTTCCTAGGCACCTTCGTGGCTTTTATTCTAAGATACCTAATTGGCCTAACTCCATGGGTAGCAACGCCGAACATACTCCTAGCTTACGCTATACTGGATGGAGGCATCTGGTCCGTAAGCTCTCTAATCTTCTGGCAAGTCGTTCGAGGCTTGAAATTGAAAGGAAACGTTAAATCCATAGCTACAGTTCTAATGGCCTTTGTCTTCATGGCAATACATTTCTTCGGTTGGTGCATAGTGAACTACTTTACCAATAATCCCTTTGAGGCTGCGGTAGCAAACCTAGCGTGGGCCATAGGTCCCACAGGTTTCGTCATGTCCAGCTGGGCGGCTCAGATGGTTGGAACCCTGATTGGATCGTTCTACTACGATTCGAGATTGGTCAAAGCTTAAAACTTTCCCCTTCTTTTTTTTGGAGGATTGCTAATGCCTTTAATTGACTTC
Organism: Bathyarchaeia archaeon; assembly: GCA_038869655.1. GTDB lineage: Archaea > Thermoproteota > Bathyarchaeia > 40CM-2-53-6 > JAVZFM01 > JAVZFM01. The sequence continues at coordinate 7,177 of JAWCQS010000016.1, forward strand.
CAAAATGTAACATTCACTTACATGCATAAGAGAGAGCCCGCTATCAAAAACATCAATCTGACCATTAATGAGGGGGAATTCGTAGCTCTTCTCGGTCCGTTGGGCTCTGGAAAAACCACTCTGCTTTACTGTTTGAACGGTATCATTCCACACGAGCTTCCAGGTAAGCTTGAAGGCAATGTGATTGTTGATGGAAAAAATACTAAAGAGCATTTCATAGCCGAAATGATTTCTTCGGTTGGATTGGTCCTAGACGATCCTACTATACAGATCCTTAACTTAACAGTTAAAGATGACATCGAGTTTGGTCCAATAAACCTTGGCATCCCTCTTGACGAAGTAGAAGAGAGAACTAAGTATGCTCTTGAAGTGACCCGCTTGAAGGGGCTTGAGCTGCGTCATCCCAAGGAGCTCTCGGGAGGGCAGCAGCAGGAGTTGGCTATAGCAGGGGTTCTGGCAATGAGGCCTAAGGTTCTGGCCTTGGATGAGCCAATTTCAATGTTGGACCCTATAGGTAAGAACATGGTTCTTCAAGCTATAAAGGAGCTCAATCAAAAGTATGGTGTCGCATGCATTATTTCCGAGTCTGGAGCCGATTTAGAGGATGTTATGAACATTGTAAATCGCGTTATAGTGATGGATGGAGGTCGGGTACTCCTCGATGGAGAACCCAAGCTCGCTGTGAAAGATGGTTTACTGGATAAAATAGGCGTCGGGCTTCCTCAAGTTTCCGAGTTATTCCTAAAGCTTAAGAATTATAATCGCAACATGGACGTTCCTGCTAGCTTCGATGAGGCAGTAGAGCTTCTGAGAGATTATATAAGAAAAGGAATTGTAAAAGTCAAGCCCAAAAAAAGCGTTTTCAAACATTCTTATAGAAAAGAAGCCGATTCAAAAATTTTAGTAAAAGCTGAAAACATTGATTTCGTTTATCCTAATGGGGTAAAAGCTTTAGAAGGAGTAAACTTCACCGTTAGGGAAGGAGAGCTTTTAGCTCTAATCGGCCAAAATGGCTCCGGAAAATCAACTTTATCCCTTTGCTCGGTAGGAATATATAAACCTACGAACAAAAATGCAAAGATAGAGGCACTTGGAAGCGATATTATTAAAAGTGATACTAGAGACATAGTTACAAAAATTAATTATGTTTTTCAAAATCCTAACAATATGCTTTTCAGTAAAGATGTTATCGAAGAAGTGAGTTTTGGGCTTAAAATGTTCGAATATCCTCCTGAAGAAATCAATAAAATAGTCAACGAGACTCTTGAAATGTTAGGTTTGACTGAATATGGAAAGACCCTTATCATAGACCTCCCGCATTTTTTAAGAACCCTAGTGGGCATTGCCAGTGTTCTAACTCTCAAACCAAAAGTACTCATCATAGACGAACCGACAGGGGGTCTTGATAGAAAAGATTCCATAAGGCTCATATCTCTTTTGAATGAATTGAAGCTTAAAGGCATTACAAGTGTGATAATCACGCATGACATGAAACTTGTTTCCGAGTTTGCAGACTATGTGGTCGTTATGAGCAACGGAAAAGTTTTGATAGAAGGCCCTCCTGAAAAAGTTTTTGCATCCAAGGCCATATTAGATGAAGCTTCACTCAAACCTCCCCAAATTGCTCAACTAGCACAAGCCTTGGTTGACCTGGGCTTTGATCCAGAAATAGTCAAAATTGAAGAATTCCTTCAACAAATCGATGTTAAGCAAGAAGGTGAAAATAATGCCTCAATGGTTTGAATACACACCTAGAAACACTTTTCTGCATCGTCTAAATCCCCTAGCACGTGTTACACTTTTCATTACGATACTTGTATTGATAAGTTTCTATTATGATCCATACTATTTGACGGTTTTAGGAATAGTTGCTTTTGCAATCTTCTTTATTGCAAGGACTCCCAAGAAATGGTTGATTGTAGCTGT
>JAWCQS010000017.1:0-8882 GCA_038869655.1 Bathyarchaeia archaeon
ATCGGAGCCTACATTCACGTGTACGGAGACGGCATCGGCTCCAATCATTATTGCTTCTTCAACGGAGCAAACTTGAACTTTTCTGTTGGGATCAGGACCAAGGGACGTGCTTCCAGAAAGGTGAACAATCAGTCCAGCGTTTCCTACATCTATCGATTTGGCTATACCCCTGTGTACTACGATGGCGTCAACTCTTCCTTTAAGTAGCTTGTTTACGATTTCTTGCATGTTTTCCAACCCTTTAATCGGTCCTGAGCTTACTCCATGATCCATTGGAACTATCACTGTTTTTTTATCTTCTCGAAAAATCTTCTTCAACCTTCTTATCTTTCCAATCTCCATAGGCTTCCCTTCTATAAGTATCCTTTAGCTTTTAAGTATTCAGCGTTTAAGACGGAGCATCCGGCAGCTCCTCTGATAAGGTTATGACCAAGCACTATGTATTTTATTCCATCGAATACAGGATCTTTTCTAATCCTTCCAACGACTACGGACATTCCATTTCCTTCCATCCTATCAAGCTTTGGTTGAGGACGATCGTTTTCTTTTCTAACCACTATGGGCTTTTCTGGAGCTGTGGGAAGTCTTAAAAATTGGGGCTCAGCTTTGAAGTTTTCCATAGTTTCCATAATTTTTTCAGGATCAGCTCGATCTCTTGTTTCAACGAATACTGCTTCCATATGTCCATCCGTTGTTTGCACTCTGTGGCAACTTGCAGAGATCTTGAATTCAGCATACCTCTCGATGCTTCCCATCATTTTCAAAGTCTCTACCTGTACTTTCTCTTCTTCTTTTTCTATGAACGGTATTACGTTATCGACTATGTCTAAAGAGGCGACTCCAGGATATCCAGCCCCTGATAACGCCTGCATCGTCGATACTATTACGCTTTTGATTCCAAACCCATCGTAGATGGGCTTCAAGGATAGTGTAAGAACCGCTGCTGTACAATTTGGGTTAGTAACTATGGCTCCATCCCATTTTCTTTCTTTCCTCTGTAAATCTATAAGCCCTACATGCTCTCCATTGACCTCTGGATTCAATATGGGAACATACTTATCCATCCTGTGCGATGAGGCATTGCTCAGAACTATGTAGCCAGCTTTTGCAAATTCTTCCTCCACGCCATAGGCTATATCGGCTGGTAAAGCCGAAAAGACTGCTTCTACGTTTCCTATTTCTTTTGGTGTTGGAGATAAAACCTCCAAGTCGCTAACTTCTTCGGGTATTCTTTTTGAGAGCTTCCATTTAACAACCTTCGAGTACTTTAGGCCTTTACTCCTTTCAGAGGCTGCTAAGGATTTTATCCTAAACCAAGGGTTGCCAGCCAAGATCTGAACGAAGTTTTGTCCAACGAGTCCTGTGGCTCCTAATACGGCAACATCGATCATCGAACTAACCTCCTAGAGCTTTTTTCATCAACTCTAAAGCCTTAATTCTTTCTTCCCATTTTACAAAAATCAATATGCTTGAAGTTATGGTCAAAATTCCAAAGATGTTGATGTTGTTTAAACGCAAAGTTTCGGACATTTTGCCTATTATTCCAGGTGTTTCCTCCAATCCAACTCCTTTTACTTTAATGAATGCTAGATCATCCTTAACGCTCATAGCTATGGCTTCTTCGTAATTCATGACCAGCTCATGGATTTTTTCTAAGAGTTTAGGATAAGTTTCATTTTTTATAACATAGCATATTATGGAGTTTTGATTTCCTGAGAAGCCAAAAAGTGAGGATGATGATTCTATATTTGAGATCAATTCTTCTATTATTCTAGGATTTTTATTGAGCTCACTTCCGACGATTGTTATCGACAATATTGAAGAATCTTTTGCCAAACTTATTTCGAGTTCTGTAGGCAACCCTCCGGTTATAATTGTTCCAGGCGAGCTTAAATCCTCATGCCTAAAATTAATAACTCTCGCTTGTATGGATGGATGTTTGTACTTCAGTGCTTTCCTGTGTATGAATTTTGATCCAGAATCGGCTAAACCTACCAAAGTGTTCACGTCTATTCTATCTAGTTTTTTAGCTTTCGGAACTATTTTTGGATCGGCATTCATTATTCCGTCCGAATCGGTAACCAAAACCACCTCATCGGCTCCCAATGCTCTCGCAATTAAAAAGGCCGTGGTGTCGCTTCCTCCCCTTCCTATAGTGCTTACCTTTCCGTCCCTTGTTTTTCCAATGAAACCTCCTATTATTGGAATTGTCCCATCTTTTAACAGGGGGAGTATTGATTCCTTTATTCTTTTTTCACACTCATCCAGTATTGGGTTAGCATTTAAGAAATTGCTATCCGTTATTATCGGCCAATCCTGATCTGATGGATCAAAGTATCTTACCTTAAACCCTTGAGATTTCAAAGCGGCAGCGAATACTCTAGCACTTGTTCTCTCTCCCATCGAAAGAACATCGTCTAAATCCATTTTTTCAATACTCTCATTGGAAGTTTTTTCTAAAAGTCTTATGAGTTCATCAGTAGTTCTTCCGATAGCAGATGTTACGATCACAACTTTGTTGCCTCTTTTAATCTCTTTAGCAACAGTTTTAGCGGCTTTAACTATTCTTTCACTGTCCGCCAGGCTTGAACCTCCAAATTTTGCCACTATTATTCTTTTCGAGGATTCTCTTTCCATGTTTATACCATCCCGAATAAGCCTTTGTTCAAATCGATAAAAACTTTTGATGTAAGCTCATTAAGCAGTGAAAGTATAAAGAACAAGCCTAAGTGATGAGTATACAAGGACCTAAAATTTAAGTTTTCAAGCTTGCTTTGAAGTTTTGAAAACACGACCGCCTTTGTAAACGCTATCCCTCACTAGCCTACACCTTCATTAGAAGTAAAGAACTATAGAACGGATCTCCTATATTAATTTTGCGCATAATAGGGTAAAGGCATTATTAATTGAAAAACTCCAATTAGCTATGTGCTTAAGGCCATCTCATAAAACTCTTCGCATTAACTACAGAGTTGTTTAAATAAAGCTTTATGAAAAAGATCTTTAATGAAATAACACAGAGTTCTATCGAAAATAATCATTAAGTGATGAGTTTGGAAAGGTTGGACTATATTCACCACATTAAAAAAGTAGACAAACATGGGATGCTCCGTTTAGTTGAGAGGTTTCCAGAAGAGTTTATTGAAAGCTTAGAAAATTCTAAATTGATTGGTGAGGGAGAGGGTATCAACTTTAAGGAATTTTCCTCCATCCTAATTGGTGGTTTAGGCGGATCAGCAATAGTAGGCGATTTGGTGATAGATTGGCTGAAACAAAAGCTTGAAATTCCAATGTTTATATGTAGGGATTATCATCTTCCAAGTTTTGTTCATGAAGAAGCAATATCAATAATAGTTAGTTATTCTGGCGAGACTGAAGAAGCTTTAAACCTTTTATATGAGGCTTACAGAATGAGCTCAACAGTTTTTTGCATAACTTCAGGGGGGAAAATGGAAGAACTATGCCTTAAGTTGAAGATTCCATTCATTAAGGTTAAGCCTAATCTTCCTCCTAGAGCAGCTCTACCTAACCTGTTAGGCGCTATGCTACTAATTCTTCAAAGAATTGAAATAATAAAAGATTTAAAAGTAGAGATAAGCCATTCTTTAGAAAGCTTGAAAGAAATCAGGGAAAAATTCGGTTCTTCTGTACCGAGTGATAGAAATCCAATAAAACGATTGGCTTTCTCATTGTTAGGAAAGATTCCCATAATCTATTCGATTGATAGATATTCTAGTGTGGCTAAAAGGTTAAAAAATCAACTCAATGAAAACAGTAAAGTTTTTTCGATTTCTGGAGTAATTCCTGAAGTATGCCATAACGAAGTTGAGGGGCTAGCCTACTTGAAGCTAAATTTGCCAAACAATTCATTCATATTCATAAGGTTTGAGGATGAATTTCCAGAAGAATTGATCAGAGTAGAAGCGATGAAGGGTCTGTTGAAAGAATTGGGAATTGAGAGAATTAATGAGATAAAAGCGATGGGAAAAAATGTTTTGGGAACGCTGCTCTCAGGAGTCTACCAGTGCGATTACCTGTCGGTCTACCTTGCGATAGCAAGAGGTATCGATCCATATCCTATTGAATGCGTAAACCGATTGAAGGGTAGAATTTCCAGCAAAATGCTTTAGAAAAGTTTAGTCAACTACCCACGAATAAATTCATGGGCTTGTCCCTGAGGTAGACCAAATTGGCTCAAAAATCCCCCGAGACGTACGGCTGGTTGACTGCAGCCCTGCCCCTTATATTCAGAGCAGCGATGTGGTCTGCGAACCCAACGTATCCGCAGTTTCCACAGTGGAAGCGTTCTCCCCTCCTATTAAGTCTGGAAACAAAGCCACAGTTTGGGCAAGTGCAGCTCGTGTTTTTTGGGTCTACAAGGCGGATTGGGACGCCTGCAAGCTTTGCTTTATACTCAATAAATTGCCTAAGCTGGCGGAAGCTCCAAGAGTGTTGGGTACGACGTTGAGGCTTTCTAACCGTTATCCGAGAGCGTATGCCTGTCAAGTCTTCGAGGGCGATACCCCTTTCGGTGCCTTTAGCCTTCGCAACCAACCTCTTAGAGATAATGTGGTTCACGTTTCTGGCGAAGCGAGATTCTTTTCCGCTACGCCTTTTCAGGAGCCGTCTTGCAGACTTTGTGCCCTTGCTCTGAAGTTTGGCTCTAAGTTTTGCATAACGCTTTCTTATTCCATTGAGTCCGTTTCCACTCCATACCTTTCCATCAGAATCTGTAGCGATGTTTTTGATTCCGAGGTCTACACCAAGCCATTCTTTAGCTTCATATGCTTCGTCATATGCTGGTAGTTCTGGCACATCAACGACCACAGCGAGATAGAAGATGCCTTTCCTGAGAATAAGGTCTGCTTGTCCTCTAATTCTATTAAGCCTCTCAGCTTGGTAGATGCCGAATTTCACAGGAATGAGCTCTCTGCCCTTCAGCGTCAGCATGGATACCCTGTCAACGCCTTTCCAAGAGAGAATGCGTTGGTCATAAACGATGGCCCCGTACCCTCTGAAGGCAAGCTTGACTTTCCTACCTCGCTTGTAAGCTTCAGCTACCTTACTGATGGTTCTGATGGTCAACTGAGCTGACAAACCATATTTGCGTCGAATTTTGTAGTAAACAAGTTTCTGAAGCCTTATCTTATTAGTGGTTCTATGTTCAAACGCAACATCGGCAATCTCGTTGCAGGCATTGTTGAAGGTCTCCATAGTTTCATAGAGGGTTTTAGCTTGTTCAGGGTTAGGCATAAGCTTAACAAGGAGAGTCTGCTTCATACTTCATTGACAGAATAAATCAATATTTAAAGTTTCTTCAATTCCTCCCACGATTAAAATCGTGGGCTTCCTTGGAGGTAGGTGTGTGAACTTTAGTAAAGGTTTTTGCTCCCCTTACCCTTTTGTTACCGCTATAGGAGTCATTCGACAAACTTTGGTCGCTATTCCCAGCTGATGGCTCACTTCGGCTACTCTATCCACGTCTTTATAAGAGCCGGGAGCCTCTTCGCTTACAACGGCAATACTCGCAGCTTTTATAAGAATTCCCCTTCCTTCAAGCTCTTTTTTGACATCGCTGCCCCAAAATCTTTTTTTAGCCGCGGCTCTGCTCAAAAGACGCCCAGCTCCATGGGCTGTTGATCCAAAGCTAAGCTCCATCGCTTTAGGTCTCCCGAGCAATACCCAAGAGCTTGTCCCCATGCTTCCTGGGATTAGAACCGGTTGTCCTATCGGCCTATACTTTGCAGGAACCTCGGCACGCTCTGCTGGAAACGCTCTAGTCGCTCCTTTTCTATGCAAGTAGACTTTGGATTTTGATCCATCAATCTGATGCTCTTCTATTTTGGCTATGTTATGTGCAACATCGTAGATAAGGTGCATTTCTAAGCCCTCAGCAGATCTCCCAAAAACTTTTTCGAAGACTTCCCTAGTCCAATGAGTAATCATCTGCCTATTGCTCCAAGCAAAGTTGCAAGCTGCTGACATTGCCGCAAAATAATCTTCAGCTTCTCTACTTTTTCCTGGAGCACAAGCCAATTCACGATCTGGCAAGCGAATGTTGTACTTATGCATAGCCCTCTCCATAACTCTAAGGTAATCACTACAGATTTGATGCCCTAGCCCCCTGCTCCCAGTATGGATTAGGACTAGTATCTGTCCTTCTTCGCTTATTCCAAAAAGCTTAGCAACTTCACGATCGAATATTCTATCGACTTTCTCTATCTCAAGGAAATGATTTCCGCTTCCTAAGCTACCTAGTTGAGGGATTCCCCTACTCTTAGCCGTAGAAGAAACTTTTTGTGGATCGGCTAACTCCATGCATCCGTTTTCTTCACAGTTTTCAGCATCCTCATCCCATCCATAGCCTTTATCTATAGCCCAATTAACGCCTTCAGAAAGCACTCTATCCAATTCCACTTGAGTAACTTTGATCCTCCCCTTGCTTCCCAGCCCAGAAGGAACGTAAGTGAACAATGAATCGATCAACGCTCGAAGTTTGTCACGTACGTCTTCTTCGAGCAAGTTAGTCCTCAACAATCTCACTCCACAGTTTATATCGTATCCAACCCCACCTGGGCTTATCACTCCCTCTTCATAATCTATAGCTGCGACGCCGCCTATCGGGAAGCCATAACCCTCATGCCCATCTGGTAACGTTATTGACCATTTATAAATTCCAGGAAGATGAGCAACGTTAGCGCATTGCTCAATCGTGAGATCCATCTTCATCTTCTCTAATAAGGATTCGTCTGCATAAACCCTACCAGGAACTTTCATACCTGGCTTGTAGGATTTTGGAATTTCCCAAACAAACCTATCGATTTTTTCTAGTGGAACTCGCTCCGATGTTCTTGAATTGCCCACTGTAAAACCTCCTTTACGCTTTATTTACTCGACTGAATGTAATATGTTGTTCCGTGCTTTATTAACTATAGATCAAGTATGAACTTCAAAGTATAAAAATCGTTCTTTTTTAAAATTTCCATTTGATGAAAAGTAATTGCTTTAACTTCAATTTTTGAAACATGCTTATTTATGTCGAATGGTTCTCCATAGATTTTAGCTTTTAGGAAGGCCTCTTCGCAACTTTTCCCGATTTCGTAAACGCTGAACTTTGAGTAGAGCATACTTTCTGTATCAAATTTTATTAGAAGAATCTCCAACCAATTGTAAAGCAATTCATACTCGTCCTTTGCTTTGACTTCAACCATTTCTTCAATTTTTGGTTCTATCGAAACCACGTCGGTCATGACATCGAACATGGCCCTTGCAGCGTTTTCAAAAGCTTCATTCAAAGTCTTTCCATAAGCCATTATGTAAGCATCACTTACGTGTTCAAGGAATTCGTAGCCTTTTGGATTCTTTTTTCCCATAAGTTTCCCCATATTTGAAGTGCCGTTCAACGTGAGCTACCCACGGCTATAAGCCTTTGGGCTTCCTGCTTCAACGATAGAGCTTGCTGGCACAAAAGCCAGTAGGGGCTCCATCTCGACAGGCGAATCAGGGCTACCCCATCCCTTCATTTTTATTCTATTAGCCGATATCCAATCCCTAAGAGGATTTTCATAGCTTAGCCCTTTAGAAGTGCCTCTTGGGCTTACCTTCGCCACTATAGACCCAGCTCTTTCAGCCTTGAACTATCTGTAAGGCTTTTGAATAAACCTTGCTAAGCTCTGGCTTTTCCATCTTCAGCTTTGGTAATTGAGCTTGAAGCTCAAGTCTGCTTGGTATTTTTTCCTTTCCGTTCCATTGAGCTAGAAAGTAGTTGTAGGTTCGCCTACATAGCTCCAAAGCCTCGAATAGCCTTTCCTCTTGTTCGCGCTTTGGATATAGCCTAAACTTGTAAGTTATTTGGATTTTTTCTCACCCTTTCTTACACTTACGGAAGTCCTACACCTTGGGCAAGACGTATACCACTTGGATTTTCCCTTATAATCCCACTCATAGCCACATCTCTGGCATCTCAGTTTCATATTCAGTATTTATGTATTTAGCTATATATAAACGTTTCGCTCTCATCCACCTCTAAAGAGTGTGGGATTTCCCACTCACGGTATTAAAACTTCTTCGATTATTTGCTTCAACGTTTCATCTCTTGATTCGTACTCTTCATCTAAAGATAGCTCTATCCTTCCAGCCAAACTTACTATGGCTGCTTTCTCAACATCGTTCTTCTCTACAACTTTTCTGTTGTTTAACAAAGCCAATGCTTGAGCTTGTTCATAAGTTGAAATCGATGCCCTCACGCTCGCAGGGCGGATTATCTTTTGATGCGCGCGTGTGATTTGAGAGATCCTCACTATTTTGGGGATCAAATCACCTGGAATCCTTACTCCAGGCATTTTCTTGGCATAACGGTTTAAAATCTCTATTTCATGATCTTCAGACGGATAACCTATTTTTATATGTTCGAAACGATCGCTTAGGGTTTCTGAGACTCTTTCAGCCCCAGCATACTCCTCCGGGTTTTGAGTGGCTATCACCAAAGTATCGACTTTAACTTCTATATCAAAGCCTGCTACAGTTGTTATACCCTCTTCGAGAACTTGTAATAAAGTGCTCTGAGTTCTTTCTGGAACTCTGTTCAGCTCATCGATGAACAAAATCTTTCTATGAGCTTTTTGGATCTTTCCAGGAGTAAAGGCTCTCGGATCCTTAATTCCATGCCTCATGGCCATCACTGGGTCCATATCTCCAACAAGGTCTTCGGGCATTAATTCTGGAGATCCTTGAACACGGACGAACCTCTCTTTTCCTAGCATAGTGATCGCTTTAAGTTTTCCTTTATTCTCTTTACAATCTGGACAACTTGGTGATTCTGGATCGCAATTGTATCGACAGCCTTCAACAACTTTTGCAGGAGGGAGTAAACTGGCTATTAT
>JAWCQS010000018.1:0-8819 GCA_038869655.1 Bathyarchaeia archaeon
TGAGGCTTTAAACAAATTGCCTAAAGTAGCAGTCGACATGGGAGCGATACCCCACATCTGCAATGGAGCGGATGTGATGGCCCCAGGAATTAAAAAAATAGAGGGATCTTTTGAGCCAGGATCTCTTGTAGTGGTGATCGATGAGAAGTATGCAAAACCGATAGCTATAGGCGATGCAATAGTTTCTTCAAAATTTTTGGCCGGAGCTAAGCATGGAAAAGCTATTAAGAACGCCCACTATGTAGGAGATAGATTCTGGAAAGTTATAAAAGAGTTTAAACAACAATAGACTTAGTCTATTTCAATCTTAAGGTTTCTAAATTTTCTGGAGCAATTGCTTTAATTTTTAAGGATTTATTTATAATGGATACCGTATGCTCACATTTTTTTCTCTCCCCATGATTAACTATGATGCGTAGAGGCTTTGGAGAAATTTTTTGAACAAAACTTAAAATCTGATTGCGATCAGAATGGCCAGAAAATCCTTCTACAGAATGGATTGCCATGTTAACTTTTATGATTTCCATCTTTCCATCAGCTCCGATTAAACTGACCTCTTTCAAACCACTCAATATACGTCTTCCCAGAGTACCTTCTATCTGATAACTTACAAAGATTATGGCATTCCTTTCATCAGAGGCCATACGTCTGAAGTAATCTACGGCGGGTCCGCCCTCAAGCATTCCTGAAGTTGCTAAAATGATGGATGGACCTCCGGCAAGGATTTCTTCCCTCTCTTCAGAATGGTTTACATTTGTAAAATACTCTGACTGAAAGGGATTGACGTCTTTATGGAGTATTTGCTCTTTTAGATTCTCTACCAAGTACTCCGGATAAACGTTATGGATCCCTGTAGCTTCTGAGATCATTCCATCAATGTAGATGGGAAGTTCCTTAAGCTTTTTATTTTTCATGTAATCGTTTAAAACAAGCATTATTTCTTGAGCCCTTCCAACGGCTGGAACTGGTATTAAGACTTTCCCTCCTTTTTCTGCTTTTTCATTAATCGTTGAAACTAGTTTTGTCTCGGCCTCATACCTGGTCGGCATAATGTCCTCCATGCCTCCATAAGTACTCTCGATGATTAGAGTTTCGATTCTAGGAAATACCGAAACAGCTGACTCAAGAAGCATGGTTTTCTCAAATTTAAAGTCCCCAGTATAGACTATATTATGTAATCCTTCTCCAACATGCAAATGCACTATGGATGAACCTAAAATATGACCTGCATTATGTAAAGTTAGTTTAATCTCTGGAGCCACGTCTGTAACCACTCCATACTTCAGGGGTATCGTATGTAAAACGCACTCCCTAACATCTTTTTGATCATAGATAGGAATCTTTCCTTCCCTCGTAGCTACATCAAGATAGTCTAGCTGGAGCAATGTCATTAAAGTTGCCGTAGGCTCTGAGCAATAAGTTGCACCCTCGTAACCATATTTATACAAGAATGGAACAAAACCACAATGATCCAAGTGAGCATGGGAAACTATAACAGCGTCTAGCTTGTCGATGTCGAATTCATCGATGTCGAGTCTTGGATATGCTTGCTCAGGCAGCTGGGCACCAGGGTTGATTCCACAGTCGAGCATAACCATGCTTTCACCAGCTTCAACTATTATGCACGATCTGCCAACTTCATGAAAAGCCCCTAAGGCAGTTATGCGCACGTTTTCAGCCTTACTTATCGTAGGTCTGAATATCCTCTCTCCAACTTCTCTAAGTATTCTGCTTCTCTCCTCGCTCTCGGAGTGGAGAAAATGCCTTGTGCTTAGGATTATCTTAGACGGTAAAGGGGGGGCCCTAAGGACTTTTGGTCTCCAGCATGTCGTTTTGATGATTTCTTGAAGATTGCTCCCGTCTTTACCTATGACCAGACCAGGTTTTTTAGCTTCTACGATGACTTCACCAAGGCTTGGGTCAAAATTCAATGATGTTATCTCCGCATTGCTCGGAACTAGATTTTTGATAATTTTTTCAGCCTCAGTTTCTGGAACCCTAATAGATGGATCCGGGCGAATTACGATCCTTTTGTGCAAAAGGTTGACTATATCTGTCACTATGTAACTTTGCTCTAATAACATTATGACATCCTTTACGTAAATGGCCAGTACAGGTCCTTCGTACTCTATTCTAGTTATTCCAGCCTCTTTTGGCATATGTTCAATTATACACTCTCTGATCTTGCTATTCGATTCATTGATAAATTTAGCCATAGCGTTGTCTCCTTAGATATGGAAAAATTAAAAGCTTTATCCTAAAGTCTTGTGCTTTAACAATTTTATTTTCTCTTCTTTAGTGAGCTCACGATAGCCATCCCTCGTGACTGTTGCTACATCGAAATCATCCCCGCTGGCAGCATCTCTTTTCATAGCTGAGTCTATAGCCTTTAAAACTATCGGAAGAGTCTCTTTGACACTCATGCCTTCTTTGAAAGAGGATTCCAAAACACCATAAGCTATTGGAGATCCTGAGCCTGTTGAAACACATTTTTCCTCTGTTAAGCTTCCTAAAGGATCGAGGGCAAATATATGTATACCCGAATGATCGACTCCTCCAATTAAAGCCTGCAGAATGAACGGTGTGTACCTTGCTGAAAATAAAATGTTTGCAACCAAGCGAGCTGCTGCACTTACAGGCATAGGACTCCCAGATTCAAATCTATACAATTGCGCGTTGGCTTTAAGCACATCTACTATGGCTTGAGCATCGCCTACTGCACCTGCAATCGTCATTGCGACATGATCGTCTATCCTATACACTTTTTTTGCCCTTTTATGAGCTACAAAATAACCCATCGTGGCACGCGTATCGGTGGCGAATACGACACCGTCTTTGCAAACAACTCCTATGGTTGTGGTTCCACTCAAAACCTTTTTTTGAATATTGTCTGCTGGATATCCAAGCATGTATTTTGAAACCCCCGAAGAAGTTACGAATTTATTTTAAATGCTTTAGAAGAAAACCTAGTATCTTTAATTTTAAGAGTTATCCGTCCTTAATAAATCTTTCGAGTGATGCTTCTGAAGGCTATTTAAGAATAAAACTTTTAAATTCATCTTCTGTTTTTCTATCGAGAAAAAAGATGCGCGCGGTTAATGCGTTTTGGACTCTTCAATCGAAGTGATGTTTGGTCACTTAGACAATGCTGGAAACAGACGGAGACTCGAAACGTAAGAGACGGTTAATAGAACTCGAGTGGTCGTTATGAAATATATTACGATAATTAAGGAAAGTCAAGCAAGGGTTGGTTTCAAGTTCATATTTGAGGGTGCAGCTCAGCCTTGCCTGAATTGCGAATATCATAACGCATGCGTAAAGAATCTAGAAAAGGGAAGGTTGTACGTAGTATCTAAAGTGATTGGGGAAACTTTGTCATGCAAGTTACTCGGGGACACTGGTCGTACGGTAGAGGTTATGAAAAGCGCCATAGAGATAGCCCTGGATGCCAAAGCGGCTATTGAGGGAGCGATCATTATGTTCAAACCGATGCGATGCGACTCATTTTGTAAGAATAAAGAGGTATGCTTTCCTCTAGGGATATCTCCAAATGATAGGATTAAAGTTTTGAAAGTTAAAGAAAGTCTAAAATGTCCTATTAAAAGAGAGCTTAAGTCATCGCTGGTTGAATTGGTTTAAACCTAAGCAGTCATCAGGATTCAAGGATTCTAGTGGCTCTTCAGGAGTATCTTTCTCTCATCACTTTTAAAGCTTTGTTTAAAGATCATTGACACTCTCCACGAGTGAAGTCGGGAGATTCTTGCTTCTGGTGATGCCTCATGGCTTACGCCTTCGAAGCAAAGACTGTCATCGGCCTGTTAGCACGCTCTTTCCTAAACGGAAACAGCGTCTATAGGTACCCTCGAAAGGCTGTATCTTGTCTAGCCTTTCAAGCCTAAGCCAGACCCCTCAGCTGCCAACAAAAGAATTATTAAACCCTTAAAATACAAACTTATTGACGAGAAGACCCACGATTTTAACCGTAAGATGAATTGCCGGATTTCTTGTAAACTGAATTATGGCTTTTCGTTGAGCCAGAAAACTTTTTCAATCTAATTAAACTATAAAGTTTTGGGTAAACTTCGAATGAAGCCAACGAACTTTTGTTCAGAACATAGAGGGAGCATTTTTAAAAAAGGCGGATTGGAAAAATTAAGCTTTGAGTACGTTCCGTCATACATGCCCCATAGAGAGGATGAAATAGGCCATTTAGTGAGGGTTTTAAAAACAATGGTAGAAAGCCCTGGAGCTTTTAGCCAAAGAGTTTTAATAACCGGATTAACGGGAACTGGAAAAACCGCCACTGCTAAAAGAGTTGGAAGGGTCTTTGAAAAAATGGCTAGAGAAAAAAATCTAAAATTTAGGTACTCTCATGTAAATTGTAGGTTGATAAAAGGCAAGTTTGGTTTAGTGCAAGAGATAATCAGACAAACGGTCCCAACACTCCCTTTACGCGGATATGGATCTACAGAACTGCTCTATGCACTTTTGGACTTTCTGAACAAACATGGAATAATCCTTTTATTGACGCTTGATGAAATCGACAATCATATAAAAGCTTTTGGAGAAGATGCCGTTTACGAATTGACCAGATTGACGGATTCCATAAAAGATGCTTTCCAAAGGATTAATTTCATCTTAATAGCCAGAAACGATGAGTTCATCCAAAGATTAAGTCCAGAGACGCTTAGCAAATTTAGACCACAGGAAAGGTTGCAACTAATGCCTTATACTGAAAAACAACTTAGGGATATAATTCTGAGTCGGGTTGAAGAGGCCTTCGTTGAAGATTCCGTCAGTCAGGATATAATCGATTTTATAGCAAGGAATGCCTCCACAATAGGACATGGAGATGCAAGATACGCACTTCAGTTGATCCTTACTGCAGGATTGATTGCTGATGGAGAAAGATCGAGCCGTATATTGCCAGAGCATATTCGTGAAGCCCAAGAAAGAACTGATCCCAGACTCCGAGATGAGGATATAGCATTACTTACAAAGGATTTAAAATATACTCTACTTTCAATAGCCCGTTGTCTCAAGATAGAGGATGAATCTATCTTCATTCCCTTTAAAGTTATAGAAAGTTATTACAAAATTGTATGCGAAGAGTATGGAGCAAAACCTTTGAACAGTGGTTCGTTGCGCTCTTCATTAAAAGATTTACAAAAATTGGGCATGATCAAAATAGATGATAAATTTAGAGTTGAGTTGCCTTATGTTAAAGCTAGCTTGCTAGAAAGGCTTTTAGTAGAAGTACTGAGCCCGAATAGATGAAAAGCTTAGTCATAAAATTCGTGGGGAATGATTTAAGTTTTTTCGATAGCCCTTCCTTCTTCTGGTTTTGTAGCCTCTTGTTTTTCTTCAATCTTTGGTCTCTCAATTTCCGGCTTTTTAAAAATCTCTACGAAGGATATTTTTTCAATCTCCGGAATGAATTTTTGAACATCGTTGCTTATCGATTGTTTAGTGGATTGAATTCCTTCTACAAAAAAAGCTTCTTGGGGGACTTCGATTGTTAACTCTTTATTCAATATTCTTAAATTGAATTTTTCTTTATCAATTCCTGGCAAATTTTTATGAATTATCGATTTAATTTTATCTTCAGGCGTCTCCAGAATTTTTTCTATCGAAACTTCATAGATTAAAGTTTTGCCAGCAAGAGGGTGGTTGTAATCGACTTGTACTCTCCCTGCTCCGCTTGTTCTTACTAAGGCCGATTTTCCATCTATTTCAATCTCCATACCCGGTAGTGGAGTTATTCCTTGAGCCCTAAAGCGTCTTAACGGTAAGAGCTTAACCTTTGATGGATCCCTTAATCCATAAGCTTTTTCAGGAGGTAACTCAAGAGTTGCTTTGCTTCCCTGCTCGAGTCCAACCAATCCCTCTTCTAAGCTCTTAGGAAGCCAACCTTCGCCTACTACGATCAAAGCCGGCTCATAAACCTTCTCTTCCTCGTGCGCATGTCCACGCGCATGAAGAGGTCTCTTTACTTCTCTAGCGAAAGCCTCAAGGGTTGTATCGACCACTTCTCCAGTTTCTTTAACTTTACACGTATAGTTTATCAGCACGAAATCCTTTTCTTTGATTGGCAATTGGAATCACCATTATAATGCTCAACAGTAAAGTTATTAAAATACTTAATTTTTTCTTCTAGTAAAAAGAGTTTATAAAAAGTTGGTTTGTATGAAAGAATTGAAAATTACGAGTCCTGCGTTTAAGAATAATGGGTTCATTCCTACGAAGTATACATGCGATGGTGATGATGTTAATCCTCCTTTAAAAATTGAGGGTATACCTGAAGGAACACAAAGCCTTGTCCTAATAGTTGATGATCCAGATGCTCCTATGGGAACATGGGACCACTGGATCGTTTGGAATATTCCTCCCATTGAAAAAATAGAGGAGAACAGCGTTCCAGGAGTTGAGGGGTTGAACGATTTTAGGAAACATTCATACGGAGGACCTTGCCCGCCCTCAGGCACACATAGGTACTTCTTCAAGGTTTATGCTTTGGACACTAAACTGAAGCTCGATATAAATTCGAGAAAAAAAGATGTTGAAAGGGCGATTGAAGGGCACGTACTTGCGAAAGGAGAGATTGTAGGACTTTATAGAAGAAAATGATATTTAGAGATTCGAGACAGGTTGCGAGTTAGATAAAGGCTGATAAATGAAATAAAATGCCTTTACTAGTTTTCACGTACAATTATCTACTTGGAAAAAACTATGAGACGTGAGATCGAATTAAAGGCTGGAGAAGTTCTCGGACCATTCGATTTGGATAAGACGATTCAAAGTGGACAAACTTCGGAGTGCGCTTGGAAAAGGATAAAAGAAAGATACTGGGACGCTGAGTTAATTAATGGAGAATACATTAAGTATGAGGTATTTCAAGATAGCAAAGTGGACAAAGGAGCATTAAAATTAATCGTATATTCTGAAGAATTTTCTGATGAGCTCATTAAAAAAATTAAAAGTTATTTTATACGGATCTTCCGCCTTAATGATGACCTAGAAGTCTTTTATGATAAATTCAAATTTGATGAGCTCTCTAAAACGTTCAGCGTATGTAGGGGCTTAAGGTTAATGAGAGCCTCAAACTTATTTGAGAGCCTAATATGCTCTATCAGCTCTCAGCATGCATCAATTAAGCAATGGAACCATATGATAGATTTAATAAAAATGAATTTTGGGGAAAAAATAAAATTTGATGACGGATCAGTTTTTTATGCTTTTCCTACACCGGAGGCTTTGAAAAAAGCATCCATAGATAAACTTAAAAACCTATGTTTAACTGGATACCGAGCTGGATACATTCAAATGGCTGCCAAAAAGGTTTCTGAGGGTTTTATAGACTTTAACGAATTGAAGAAGCTTAAACTTGAAGATGCAAAAGAAAAGTTGGTTGAACTGCCAGGAGTAGGCCCAAAGGTGGCTAATTGCTTTCTCTTATACGGTTTGGGGAGAACCGAAGCTGTTCCAGTTGATGTTTGGATCCATAGGATTGTCTCAAAGCTTTACTTTAGCGACAGAAAAATAAGCAAGGATGAAGCTGAGGAATATCTTAGGAGCAAGTATAAAGAATGGGCTGGTTACGCTCAATTGTATTTATTCGATTTTGCAAGGTCTTCACTAAAATTTATTCAATTATAGAATTCCCATTTTCAAAAGTACAAGTTACTTCTTCCAGAGTTGTCTGCTCTGGATTACTCATGGAATGCTCATAAGTAAAATTCATTTAAAAATTTTATAAAGTGGATGATCCTTTATAGGGCTTACTCCTAAACTTTTATTCCCATAAGCAAGAATCACGTCCGTCATTGAGCAGGCTGGAAAAACCCCATGGGGCGTATTCGATTGGACCATAAATTATATAATTCGCTCCGTACAGAATTGGGATATTCTTTCCAATATCATGGATATCGCCTTCAACAGTTCCTATGATTACGCGAGCCAAAAACTGAGTTTTTGCTTTTTTAAAGTTTGGCTTTAAAACGTTGAAGCATGAGCTGGCTGCTGATGCTGAAAGCATAAGATCTGTAAGAAAGTATTCACCTTCAGTGAATTTTGTTCCTACAAAATCTAGTCCAGCTCTTAATCCTTTGTTTATGATTTCTTGCGCACTTATTCCTTTTTTTATCATATTCTTAGTTATCATTCTAGTCTTCTTACAATCACCCTTCACAATAGCCTCTTTTAATTCATCAAACAAATCTTTCATTTCTATACGCCACAAATCCAAGCAAGAATAATTTTTCTAAGGATTTTATTTAATCCTTTGCATTAAACTAGAAGCTTTTAGTTTTGTTAAGATATCTTGAAGTTGAATGCTTTAATGGCTTCCTTAAGCTCAAATGGACCTTTAAATGTTTGACTACAAAATCTTATAAAACGAAAACGAATAATATTTTGTAACTCATTGGAGATGCGCCATCTTGTATAGAAAAACAGTTATGATAACTGGTTGTGCTGGCAATGTGGGCAGGATCTCATTAGAATTTCTCGCACGTACACCAGGAGTAGGTAGGATAATTGCGAGTGATTTAAATGAAGAAAGGGGGTTGTGTATAGCATCTAATGCCATACTCAGCGCCGCTCTTAGTAATTGTTATCCTAAAATTGAATTTTTGAGACTTGATTTAAGGGATGAGGAACAAACAACAACGGCTATTAAAAAAATTAAACCAGATGTAATTCTAAATACGGCTACAATGTACACATCTTATTACTATTATGAACCTCTCCTTAAAATCATAAAAAAATTAGGTGTTAAATTTCATCGACCAGCTCACACTATAGCGAAAGACATTTTCCTT
>JAWCQS010000019.1:0-8601 GCA_038869655.1 Bathyarchaeia archaeon
GCGCTTTGGGCGCTTCCATACGCGAAGTTGAAGCTAGAAAATGGAAACGAATAAAGCATGGACAAGAGTGGATTATCGAAAAACTTCTCTTCGCAGCCGCAATAATCTCCGTATTCACCACACTCGCAATCCTTGGAGTATTTATATTCGAAGCCATAGGCTTCTTCCAACAAGTTTCCATAATCGAATTTTTTACTGAAACCAGATGGACTCCCCTCTTTACTCCTAAACACTTCGGAATCCTTCCGCTCGTTTGGGGCACTTTTTTGGTTACTATAATCGCTCTGAGCGTAGCAATTCCCGTAGGGCTTGGAAGCGCCATCTTCCTCAGCGAGTATGCCCCAGACAAGCTTCGTAGAGTTGTAAAACCAATCCTCGAGATCTTGGCCGGGGTCCCCACAGTGGTCTATGGTTACTTTGCCCTAACATTCGTCACTCCTTTACTTCAAAACTTCTTCCCGCAAATGATCGTTTTCAATGCTTTAAGCGCTGGCTTGGTCATGGGTGTCATGATAATTCCTATGATTGCATCCTTGAGTGAAGATGCTATGATTGCTGTTCCACAATCCCTTAGAGAAGGAGCTTACGCACTGGGCGCGCATAAACACGAGATCGTCGCTAGAATAGTGGTACCTTCAGCCTTTTCTGGCATAGTGGCTTCATTCATTCTGGCTATTTCTCGCGCCATTGGTGAGACGATGATCGTCAGCATAGCAGCCGGCTCAACACCAAAACTGACGCTAAACCCTCTTGAGAGCATACAGACGATGACTGGCTATATAACCCAAATCAGTCTGGGCGAAGCACCCTTCGGAAGTCTTGAGTCTAGAACCATCTTTTCTGTAGGGCTTACCCTCTTCTTGATGGTTCTAGTAGTAGACCTGATCGGGCAGTGGATGGCAAAACGCTACTGGAAGAGGTATTGATATGGCTAGAAATAAATTTGGTATGAAAAGAGATGTGGTTCGAAGGGTCGAAGGAGGCGTACTGTACGCTCTATGCCTAATAGGAGTATCGATAAGTCTGATAAGCTTAGCAATTCTATTACTTGATTCCTTTTTAGATGGACTTCCTTGGCTGGACTTTCAATTCATTACAAGCTTCCCATCTCGCTTCCCAGAACAAGCTGGAATACTGGCAGCGCTTTTCGGGAGCATCTGGGTAGTTAGCTTAACTGCGCTTTTCTCGTTACCGATAGGAATCGGTGCGGCTTTATACCTGGAAGAGTATGCGCCAAAGAATTTGTTTACTTCCTTCATTCGATTAAACATAGCGAACTTGGCAGGAGTTCCATCCATCGTCTACGGAATTTTAGGTCTAGGGTTATTCGTTGAAGCCTTGGCGCTGGGGCGAAGCGTATTGGCTGGAGCGCTAACAATGGCTTTGCTCGTTCTACCGGTCATAATAATCGCATCTCAAGAAGCCATCCGCAGCATACCTGAAGCCTACCGCCAAGGAGCCTACGCGCTTGGAGCTACACGTTGGCAAGTTGTGCGCGGAATCGTTTTACCCCAAGCTCTTCCGGGAATGCTCACAGGAACTATTCTGGCTTTATCGCGCGCAATAGGTGAAGCTGCGCCCATGATAGCCATAGCTGCTCTAGTCTACGTAAGGTTTGTTCCTAGCGGTCCTCTGGATCGATTCACAGTAATGCCCATTCAAATCTTTAACTGGATAAACCTTCCTCAAAAGGAATTTCATGGCTTAGCCGCTGCTGGAATCGTGGTCCTTTTAGTAATCCTTTTAATCATGAATTCTGTTGCAATCTATATTCGAAATCGATACCAAAAACGTGTCAGGTGAAAGCTCCATGGTAGATTACTTCAAGGTTGATGTAAAAGGCTTGAACGTGTGGTTCAAAGAAGTTCATGTTCTTAAAAATGTTACAGTAAAACTCAAGCCAAATGCTGTCACTGCAATCATGGGGCCTTCCGGATGTGGAAAAACAACCTTCATCAGAGCAATAAACCGCCTCAACGAATTGATCGATGGCAATCGGACTACTGGAGAAATCTACATAGACGGCAAAAATATTTATAGTAAAGAAACAAACGTTTTTGAGTTGAGAAGAAGGGTTGGAATGGTTTTCCAAAAGCCCAATCCATTCCCAAAATCAATATTCGAGAACGTGGCGTTTGGTCCAAGAATCCATGGGGTTGAAAACGAAGAAGAGCTGCAAAAAATCGTGGAAAACAGTTTAATAGAAGCAGCGCTATGGGATGAAGTTAAAGACAGGCTTAATGACTCGGCCTTCGATCTCTCAGGAGGACAACAGCAGAGGCTTTGTATCGCGAGAGCTTTGGCAGTTAATCCAGAGGTCATCCTTTTGGACGAGCCATGTAGCGCATTAGATCCAATCGCAACTGCAAAGATAGAGGCACTCATGCGAAAACTGGCAGAAAAATATACCGTTATAATAGTGACTCATAACGTACAGCAGGCTGCAAGGGTTTCAGACTTTACTGTATTCCTATACCTTGGAGAGCTCATCGAGTATGGAGCCACAAAAAACGTTTTTGAAAATCCAGAAAGCAAATTAACTGAGAAGTACATAACTGGAGAGTTTGGTTAGGTGAAAGCTAAATGAGTAGGCTAATCGACAAAGGTTTAGAACAGTTGGAAAGGATGCTAATCCACATGGGAGAATTAGCCCACAAAACGGTTTCTCTATCACTCGAGAATTATATTAAAAATCTCGGAGATTATTCGCAAGTGCGAAATCAATCGGACACTTTGGTTTTAATGGCTGAGGGAGCTGAGGACAAGGCCTTCGAACTGATCGCTCGGTTCCAGCCAGTCGCATCGGACCTTCGAGTACTGAAGTCATATATGAGGATAATCTATGACCTCGTCCGTTATGGAAGATACGCCCTAGATGTATCACAGATTCATGAAAGGCTTGGCGGACTGGAAAAGTGTGAAGGTTGGATAAAAAATTTAGTCAGAGAAATGAGCAATAAGGTACTGGAGATGGTCCATATGAGTATCAATTCGATCATAAAGCAAGATGTAGAGCTGGCCAAGGCTTTGTCAGAAATAGAAAAGCAAGTGGATGATTTATACTTCAAATACCTAGATATACTGGTTAAAAGGGCTCCGACCATAGATCGCTACACTGTTTCGAGCGTCTTAGTGGTGAGGTATCTTGAAAGAATAGCCGATCATGCAACCTACATAGGCGAATCGGTAGTTTACCTTGCGACAGGAGAGAAGCTTACGCTAAGATGATCTCGCATAATTAAGATTAAAGAATATGGCGTAAACGGCAGTACGATTAATCAGGTTTTACATCAATTGGGATGGAGGCAAGTACTACTTTTGGCTCGAAGAATTTCTTCAGTTTATGCAACCATAATTTTAATAGGTCTTGTAAGCATGATGGGCGACATCGTTTACGAGGGTGGTAGGGGAATTGCGCCCGATTATCTAAAACTGTTAGGAGCATCAGCATTCATAGTTGGCTTCGTTTCGGGACTTGGAGACTTTATAGGTTACGCCCTAAGGCTGGTTAGTGGATACTTAACCGATGTTAAAAAAGCCTACTGGGAATTTATGTTCTTAGGCTATGGACTCATCATAGCGATACCTTTGCTCGGTGTTTTTAAAAATTGGCATATTGTAGTGCTGCTCATTGTGGCTGAAAGGATAGGGAAGGCGATAAGATCACCAGCAAGGGATACGATAATGTCTTTTGTAAGCAAAGGAGTTGGCATTGGAAAAGCCTTTGGACTTCACGAATTGCTCGATCAAGTTGGCGCTGTATTAGGGCCTATCATAATCGCAGCAGCGATGTTTTTCACGATGAACAACTATTTCATAACCTTCACATTAATGTTTTTTCCTTACGCAATCCTTTTGATAACGCTTTTTTACATGTACACCAGAGTTAGAGGAAAAGTTTCTAAAGAAGAACCAAATGAAGGAATCGCGGAGAAAAAATTCAGTAAAGAATTCTATTATTATACCTTAGCTGTAACGCTAAACGTTTTAGGACTTATTCCAGTTTCGCTTATACTCTATAAGGCATCCTCCATGTTACAACCAATAAACCAACAATGGATCGTACCCCTTCTTTTTACTTTGGTACAACTAGTGGATGCTCCAGGTGCATTGATTTCTGGAATGATCTACGATAAACATGGAATAAAAATCCTTGCCATACCGTTTATGCTTTCAATCCTACCTCCAATCTTTACTCTGGGAGACGTTAGCTTAGAAAAGCTCGTTATAGCAAGCATTATCTTTGGAATCATCCTAGGGATGCAAGAATCCATATATAGGGCGGCGGTATCGCATTTCGCTCCCGTAGAATCGCGCGGGACAGCTTACGGAATATTCAACACAGCTTATGGGATAGGCTTTATCATCAGCGGAGCCATTTTTGGACTTTTCATCGATACACTTACGCCATTAACAATAATTCTTTCTTATACGATTTTGCTTGAATTGGGCGCATTAATTCTATTAAAAAGGAGCATAAAGAGAAGTTGCAGCATGAGCTAGATGGACTTGATCTAATGCAGCAATTAAGTGCTTATGGAGCCCAAAAGAGTTTAAAAAACTTTTTAATTAAAAAGCCTTTTTGGATTGAGTAGAGAGTAAGCATTAAAAAGAGTTTTAGAAAAATGGTTTTAATTAAAAAGGGCGCCGAAGCTAATTTATACCTTGAGAAATGGAATGGCTTTAAAGTCATAAAGAAACAAAGGGTTAAGAAAACCTATAGGATAGAGAATTTAGATATAAGGTTAAGAAGATTCAGAACGATCCACGAGGCTCAAATGTTGCATGAGGCAAAAAAGATAGGAGTCCCTACGCCCATAGTGTATTTTTTAGACATGCCAAACTTCACGATAACTATGGAGTATGTAGAGGGAAAGCTGCTTAGAGAATTTCTTGAAAAATTATCCGATGAAGAAATGATAAATGCCTGTAAAATTGTTGGTTCCCAGATAGGTCTACTTCATGTTAACGGAATAATCCATGGAGATCTGACAACATCCAACATGATCTTAACCGATAAAGAGAAGGTTTTTTTCATAGATTTTGGACTTAGTTTTTATTCTCAAGATTTGGAAGATAAAGGTACAGACATTCTCCTTTTAAGAAGGGCCATTAAAAGTACTCATTATAAACACGCCAACGGATGCCTTAAAGCGATATTTGATGGCTATAAGAGCGAAACTGGAAACAATTACTCAAAAAAAGTAATGATGAAGTCTGAAGAAATAGAAAAGCGAGGAAGGTATTATTTGAGGCGTTTATGAAAATTAGTGCTGAATTCTAGAGCTTAAAAAGAGTAGAGTATAAAGCATTTTTCATTCAAAGGGTATCCAGATGCAGGGCACTCTTTATTAACAAAAGTGCACAGACCCCCCTCATAGTGTCTACAAGTAAGCACCTGCTCATCCGTTTCTATTCTTCTCAACTGGAATAATACTTTTCCTTTATCCGGACAGGCTGAACGGGAGACACCCTCTTTTGACCATGGAAAAACTGCTCCATACATCAATCCATGAACGCTGGGATATATCGAAAGCAAAGCTTCTGGACATATTTTTCCCTTAAAGCTTGTACCCTCAAAGATTATCCTGTCGCCAACTTTATGTTGTGAGCATCCTCCATGAACTTCTATAACTCTTGCTTCCACTTTACTAGGCTTTAATCTTTTATCCATAAACACCACCGAAGATTTTTATCTAATAATTCAAATCTTTGTTTTTAAGCCTTTCTGAAAAAGCTCGACGCCTTAAATGTTTAACAGGCTAAAATAAAAACTTATCAGAAATCAGAGCTTTTAAGCCAACTCGCGAGTTTTTCCAAAGCCTTTTTTCTATGGGAAACTCTGTTTTTTAAATCTCCCAACTCCGCGTAAGTATGCGTTGGAAACTCGTCGGGAATGAATATAGGATCAAAACCCCATCCAATCCCTCTTTTTTCAAAAGCTATAGTTCCGTAGGTTTCCCCAACGAACACGTTTACTCCTTTTTTGCTATCGCGATAAGCTATGGCTGATTTAAATACTGAACTTCTATCTGAAACTTTTTCCATGAGCCTTAATATTCCATCGTTTCCGATGGTTTTGAACGCATAGGCGGAGTATGGTCCTGGAAATCCGTTAAGCGCATCGATAAAAAGTCCAGCATCCTCTATTAAAAAAGGCTTATCGATTTTCGATAAAGCGTCGTAGGCTGAATTCTTAACTATTTCAACCAGATCGTTTGATTGAATTTCTATGAGTTCCATCTTTATCCATTCAACTCCTATCGAATATTCTTCCAGTATATTGACTATTTCTTTAGCTTTGTTGGGATTAGTTGTAATTAAAGATATTTTACCCAAGGGTAATCTTTCCATAATCGCTCATCGCTTAAGAATGCTCAAACTTTGAACTTTTAACTCAGTCGCACTTACCCTTAATTTTGGAACTTTTTAATCATTGATCGTTAAAACAATGATAATCCATTAGCATTTTAGGTTAAAACGTAGTAATACTCTCCCAAATCCTTTTGCATTTTATCAACTTTGCTCTCAGGCTTGTTTACTCTTGGTCTACCAGTCTCTGGATCCCTTCTAAAGGTTATTTCCATTTTAGTAAGAAATTTATTCATACCTTCTCTTAGTGAAACTGGAGAATCAGCCACTCCAAACAACCCAGGCTTTCCATCGAATACCATAAGCTTATCGGCTATGAAATCTTGAGCAACTAGATCATGCTCCACTACAAAAGCAAATGCCTCGTTCTCCTCCGTAGTTTTCCTTATAGCCTTCGCGACTGTGATCCTTTCCTCTATATCAAGGTATGCGCTTGGCTCGTCTATTAAGTATATGTGCGCGCTCTTAGCCAAGCATGCAGCTATGGCTACCCTCTGCAATTCTCCACCGCTTAAAACCTCTATAGGTCTATCAAAAAGCTTGGGTAAACGAAGCGGCTCTATAACGTCTTTGATAAAACTTTCTTCCTCAAACTTTTCTTTGGCTATACTCATCAACAACGATTGTACAGAATCGCTATAACGGGTTGAGATGTATTGAGGTTTATAGCTTATTACAAACCTCTCAGAGTCGATAGACTTTCCCCTACTAGGTCTTTCTATCCCAGCTAATAATTTTATAAAAGTAGTTTTTCCTATACCGTTAGGCCCGAGCACTCCTAATACTTCTCCTTTTCTAACTTCACCTGGGTTTATGTAAAGAACAAAATCTTCATAGCTTTTTTCCATTTTTTCCCAAGTTATTGCAGGGCTTTCGATGGCTTTAACTTCTCCAGGAGGCTTTAAATGGAATCTTATGGAATACGCTCTAAACCTCATATTCTCATCTGGGATGTATCCGTTCAAGTATACGTTGATTCCACCTTTAACCCCATAGGGATGAGAAACTATCCCATAAACTCCAGGTTCTCCGTATATGATGCACACCTGGTCTGACAAATAATCTAGCATGGCCAGATCATGCTCAGTAAGGATTACTGTCTTCTCCTCCTCTTTTAAACCCCTTATCGCTTTAGCAACTTGCAATCTTTGATTAACATCCAAATGGCTTGATGGCTCATCGAATACGTATACGTCCCCTTCTTTTAGGAGACACATCGCTATGGCTACCCTCTGCAATTCTCCACCGCTTAAAACCTCTATAGGTCTATCGAGCACTTCGTTAAGTTGAAGCTTTTCCTTCAAAGAATTGAGCTCTCCTTTTTCATCAGCCTCAGATAAAACCTCTAAAACACTTCCTGAAACATAACTTGGGATTTTGTCTATATGCTGAGGCTTATGGATCACCTTTAACTCTTTTTTGCTTAACTTTCCAAAATATTCTTGAAGAATCGAACCTCTAAAGTGCCTTATGATTTCCTTCCATGCCGGTGGAAAGTCGTGATTGCCTAGGTTGGGTATAAGCTCTCCGGATAAAATTTTAAGAGCTGTAGTCTTTCCAGTTCCATTCCTTCCGATAAGGCCTGTAACTACGCCCTTCTTCGGGATTGGCAACCTAAAAAGTTTAAATAAATTCTGTCCATAGCTATGGCTATACTCTTCCTTGAGCTCATCTGGCAAGTTGACTATGGTTATAGCCTTAAAAGGACATTTTTTTATGCAGATCCCACAACCACTGCATAAAAACTCAACTATTATTGGCTTCTCTTCATCCTTGACAAATTTTATGGCCTCTACCCTAACTCTAACTTTTGGGCAATATTTGAGGCATGGAAGCCCGCAATCCTCAGGTTTACATAGATCCCTATCTAAGACTGCCACTCGAACCATTAGTTTTTTGTTCACCTAAAATGGGTTTAAAAAGTTTGGAAAAAGGAATAAAAATTTGATTTCGGAGTTTAGCAGAGTCTCACCATTCTTCCTCTTCCAATCCTTCCTCTTCTTCCCAACCCTCTTCTTCTTCCTCTTCCCATCCTTCTTCTTCAAACATTTTCGTTATGCCCCCTTCTGGTTAGCATAAACTAATTTTTGCCTTATTTAACGAGCTTTTAAAGCTTTTGGTCCTTCGCCAGGCTCTGACTTTATGAAAGATGCTTCTAATTAGTGTATAGGCTGGCCAGTCCATAGTTAACATGGTCTACGCGACCGTGGCTCTGACTGGACGCGCAAT
>JAWCQS010000020.1:0-8454 GCA_038869655.1 Bathyarchaeia archaeon
AGCCACGGTCGCGTAGACCATGTTAACTATGGACTGGCCAGCCTATACACTAATTAGAAGCATCTTTCATAAAGTCAGAGCCTTTAAGCTTTTAAAAGCAATGAGCTCTAAGCTTTAACTAAGCCTTTTTTGCTTATTCTTTTATTCTAGCAATTCATTGGATTTTTCATTAAATATGTTAAAAAATGAGGGGGAAATAATCTCAAACCTTAATTTCTATACTTAAGCCATGGACGCCTAAGGCCATACTATGGAAGGAATTATCAAATTCTTTTAAATCTTCATGGACCAGATGATTGCTTTAACATAACATGTTAATTTCTAAAAGAATGTTTCTCAGTTTTACATTCAATCATTGCTTTAATTTCTTTATTCATTTGAAAGAACTTTCTAAAACTAACCGACTTCCTAAACGGAGGAAAGCCTCATTGAATAAAGTTCACGTTGGTCTGAATAATCGAAAAAGGCTTTTGACTGTATTTTATATTACTTTAATATTTTTTATGGCCTATCAACTATTGGCATCCTTAAGCCATTCTGATAGCTTTGGCATAAAAGTTTCTTACGCTCCGCCATTTGAGGAGGCCGAGGAGTTTGAGGAGTATGTACCAGTTGCGTTCATAGAATATGAACCA
The DNA here is from genome assembly GCA_038869655.1 of Bathyarchaeia archaeon. Lineage (GTDB taxonomy): Archaea > Thermoproteota > Bathyarchaeia > 40CM-2-53-6 > JAVZFM01 > JAVZFM01. Next base: position 636 of record JAWCQS010000020.1, read on the forward strand.
AAACTTTCAAATGCCATAACAGGTCCACTTCGCCTAGTTTTAATAGCTGTGGAGTTTAAGAACTTGAACCATTCTAAAGATCTGAGTGAAATAAAAGAATTGGCATTTGAAATGATGAATTCTTACTATAAGGAAGTTTCCTATGGAAAGGCTTGGGTTGAAGGAGATGTCTATGGATGGTACAAGTTGAATAAAACTTTAGAAAGGTATGGAAAAGATGGGATGGCTATAGACGATCCTAACTTTGATGGAGAGATTGATAGTTGGCAATTGATAAGCGATGCCGTTAGAGTTGCGGATAAGGATATAGACTTTAGCGATTACGAGTACGTAATGGTTGTTCATGCAGGAGATGGACAGGAGACATCGAAGACCAAACGCGATATATGGTCTGTAGCCTACATTAGAGGAATTTTCATATCTACTAAAGATGGGGTTACGATTCGAAAAGCCGGCATAGTGCCTGAAAAAGAGGCGATGGAAATATCCCCCCTAGGCGTATACGCCCATGAGTTTGCCCATCTTTTAGGCTTACCAGATTTGTATGATGCATTCAGGAAAACTGCTTGCATAGGTCCCTGGAGCTTGATGGACAGCGGGGTTTGGAATGGAAAGCCAAGAGGCCATACTCCATCCCATCCTGAAGCTTGGAGTAAAATGAAGCTGGGATGGATAGATAGATCTAAAATCATCATTGTCAACACCAGCTCCTACGTGAAAGTTACGCTCTATACGATAGAAAACGAGTCCGATGGGTATTTAGCTATTAAAATTCCGTTAAAAGATTCGACTTATTATTTAGTAGAGGTTAGGAAAAAGATAGGGTTTGATGGAGCTGTTCCAGAAAGTGGCGTGTTAATCACTCTGGTCGATGAAAGAAAGACTTCTGGAAGGGGGATAGTGCATGCCGTGGACGCTAACTCCACTAGTAAAACCTTGAACGATGCTTTATTTCAAGTTGGACAAAAATTCATAGATGCCAAAAACGAAGTGGTCATATCCGTTTTGTCGGAAAATAACGATTCGTTCTTGTTAAGCGTAGATAGAAGAAGCCCAGCACCAGACCTATCCATAGTAGAATTGGAAGTTACTCCAGAGATTCCTAGAGTAGGTCAAAACGTTACATTTAAAGTTCGTGTTGGTAACATAGGAACGATTGAGGCTAAAGATGTAGATGTGAACCTATTCTTAGACGGCTCTTTAGTTGAGTCGAGAAGGATACTTTCTCTAAAGCCAGAAGAATCCACGACTATCTTCAGGTTTTGGAACAGCAGTTTTGGAAACCATAGTTTTAGAGCCTCAATAGATCCAGCGAACAAAATAAAGGAGTTAAACGAAGAAAACAATCAAGAAACGTTGAACTTAACGATTGGCTATGTTCTAACGATTAAATCGACAGTGACTTTAAACGCCTCATTCAAAATCGATGGACTCGTTTACGGTTTTGATAAGCAAGGCAGAGCTCAAATATCCCTGTTGCCAGGATCCCATAGGATAGAGGTACCCGATAAGATAGTGGAGGATAACGCAAAGAGAATAATTTTCGTAGGCTGGAGCGATGGGGTAAATTCTAGCGTGAGACAGATAGAAGTAAACAAAGATCTAGAGCTAACGCTTAAGTATAGGGTCCAATATTATTTGAGGATATATAAAAATGAAGGAGCGGTTCTAGGCGAAGGTTGGTACGATGCCAACTCGATCGCGAACGTCTCAGCGAATTCCCCGATGGTGCTTGAAGAGAATAAAACTAGAAGAGTTTTTTCTCATTGGTCAGGAGATGTAAAGTCAAACTCTACAAAGATCTCTATAGTCATCGATGAAAACAAATCGATAGAGGCAAATTGGGAGACTCAGCACTATTTACTCATAAACTCTGAATTTGGAGAGCCTTTAGGGGATGGCTGGTACAAAGAAGGCTCGATAGCCAACTTTTCAATAAGTCCTGAGGTAAAGCCTAATGAAGGCATCAAAATAATATTCAGAAGATGGATTGGTGATTACAATGGCACAAAGCCTAAAGGATACGTCTTGATGGATAAGCCAAAGAGTATCCAAACCGTTTGGAAAAAGCAGTATAGGGTTAGCTTTATCCTAGAGGGACTTCCAAATAATTCTTCGATAAGTTTAATCGTTAATGCCTCGGCCCATGATTACTTTGTTCCGTTTAGGCATGAGGAGTGGATCGATGAGAACTCTTTACTGTTTCTCGAAGTTAAGCCTAAAGAAATTAGCTACGATGGAACAAAATACGTCTTAAAAGGATTGCAAAGCTTTAGTGGAGAGCCCGTAGATTCTCCTTTAAGGATAACAAAGCCTGAAGAACTTAAAGTGGTGTTTATCCAAGAAGGAAGAGCACCTTTAATCGAAACAAGCTCGAACGTGCTCGACAGATTAAAAATAAGCCAAAGCACCTCGATGAAGTATGCGGCAACTCAAATGATCGTCACAATGGATTACGCTTTGTTCGTAATAAACTTCTATTCAAATGAGTTTTATAAGCTAAATCCGTTGGCTAAGGATTTGATCTATGCTTTTTCAACCCCAGCGATAATTGCTATCGAGTTTGGACTAGGCTTGTTTAATGCTCTAGGACCAGAGCTGGGCTTATTAATGAGTAGCATAAGCGTAGGGTTGATTCTAGGACTCGTTTACATGACTCCGATCTTTCTGATAATCGCCATTCTACTGGATAGAGTAAAAGGAATAGCCATTCTTAAATCAAAGCAAGTATTGATACTCATCATCCTATGGAGTTTAGGCGTATCTTCAATATTCATAGGAGGACTCTTGAGCTCTTCATACTTTTCAGCGATAGCAGCTTTAAGCCTGCTGGGCTTAACGATGCTTTTGACTTCGCTCCCACTAGCAACGTTTTTGCAACAAGCCATAAAAAACAGAATGGAGAGGAATCGGATAGATGAAGTTGATGAAAAAGCCTAGAGAAACCCTATTATTTTTATCAACGATTCTAATAATGCTCGTGATTTTCAATAGCTCATCAGCAAAGGCTGGCGGTTTAGTTTATGGGAGGGTTCTTGGCTTTGATATGCATGAAAGTCTAAAGCCAATTTCATGGGCTAAGGTTGAGGCTTTAAGAGGCGGTAGCTTAATAGAGGTTGCTTACTCGAGCGAAAACGGCCACTATGAAATGTACTTGCCAAACGGAGATTACATTCTTAAAGCATCGAGCGAGGGCTACGAAACAAAATCGATGAACGTTACCGTTAGCGAAGGATCGTCTAGCTATATAGAGTTTAAGCTGGAGCCCACGAACACGCCAATTCCAGAATTTTCAAACTTTTTCTACGCCCTGATCCTAAGCTTGGGAGTAGCTTTTTTGCTTTCGAAAAAAAGAATTTAAAAGTATCTGTTTACTTCTTCAAGAAATTTTTGAAAATATTTAGCGTTTTTAGCTCTTAAAGCTTTATACTTCTTTAAAGCTATCGTCTTAAACAGCTTGGAGTGACTATCAGATTGGAAGGCTTTAATATCAAACTTACAAAGTTTTTATCAATAGCCTTGATGATTTTTATTTTGCTAGCTTTGAACTTTTCAACCATCAACGCTCATCAAGAGCAGGGATCGATGAATTCAGCGAGCAACGAAGTGCTTGAATTCTACATAGAGGGGGAGGCTAAAAAAGGAGATTATGCCATAGTTTCGAACGAGGGGGGATTTTTAAAGCTCGAAGGAAACTTCATAAAAGTTTTGCCTTGGCATCATGTAGTTTGGAAAGAACGCAACGGATGGGTATTTTTCTTAGTCAACGTTACTTCTAAAAACTTCATGATGGCGTACGTTTACATTCTCAAGGCATATCCTTACCATTTCTTCATAAAAACTTTCGATTATGCTTCCAAATCCATCAAAACTTATACTTTCGGGGGAAATTGGGAAGTAGGCAATGAATTGGTCAAAACTCCATCCATAAAAATTCCTAAGCTTTCGTTGCCTATTAATTCCGAAACAAGCAACGGGCCTCAGTTTCATATTCTGGGAGAGAACATATCCTTAGCTGGAGGACCCGGTTATTTCATAAACAATACTTCGACACTGAAGGTTTACCCTCTGTATCAATTCAGCACCAGCGGAGGGGAGCAGAATGAGTTGTGGGTTTTGATGGTGGATGAATCGAAGAACTTTTACTATTACTCGATCATCTATTCATTTAAGTCTGATAAAAAGCATGTGATGATGGGACATACGCTGAGGCTTAACGATTGTTATACCCCAGACTGGATAACCCTAGAAGCTTCCTGGTCCACTTTGCCTTTCCCACACTTATTGACAATTAAATCTCAATTTCATAACGTTTCAGTGAAAGTTGATGGCTTTCCGTTCTTTACCAATGAAGATGGAGTGCTGAAAGTCAGAGTTCCGAGCGGTTTAAGGAGATTGGAAGCTCAAAGAACTATAGCTCTAAACGATGGCTCTCAAGCCTTTTTTGTTGATTGGAGCGATGGAGAGTCTGCAAACCCTAAGTCCATAATTGTAAAGGGAGATCTGGTCTTAAGAATAAACTATGAAAAACGTTTTAGGGTTATAGTGGAATCTGAGTACGGGAATCCTAAAGGCGAAGGCTGGTATGGCTCAGGAGCTTTGGCAAACATCTCTGTAGAAACTTTAGTAAACGATGGGAACGAAACAAGAGTGCTGTTCGGGGGATGGGAGGGAGATACGAGATCAAAAAGTGCAAACGTTTCTGTAAAAGTTGATGGTCTGAAAATTCTAAAGGCAAATTGGAAAAAACAGCATTTGATCTCGTTTCTAACGGAGGGTTTACCAGACGGAGCTCCGGTTTCTTTACTGATCGATGGCAAGTCGTATGGAGGCTATGCTCCTAAGGTTTACGATGGATGGTTTAACGAAAGCTCAAGCATCGATTTTTACTTGGCTTCATCAAACATCACTTTTAATGGCAAACTCTATAATTTTGAAGATTGGAAAGATTCAGGCGGAAAGCCTATAGGCTTTCCTTATAAGGTTAAAAAACCTGAAGCTTTGATAGCCATTTTTTCGATGAAGTCAATTTTTTCATCCAAAATTTCATGCGAGGCCTCTCCAAGATTTTTAATAGCAAACGATGTAGTTAACATAACTGGTTCGGTATCTCCTCCAAGGAAAAAAGTCGATGTTACGATTTACTACAGCCAGAACGATTTTGAATGGTTTGAAATAGCCAACATCAAAACAGGTTCCGAAGGAGAATTCAGCTACACGTGGGAGCCCCCAAAAACTGGAAAAATATTCATAAAAGCTGGATGGCGAGGCGATAACGAATACATTGGAGCCTTTAGCCAATCGATAGTGGTATACAACTTTTACTACGGTAGTATTCTTGATGAAGTTGCCGGAAATTTTTTTGGAAAACTTAGCCTATCGAATTCGAATATTTTTAAAACCGTTTTAACTCCAGCTCAAAAAATTTTGGCATTAAACTCTATGCTTAAAGATTCGCTCGAAATCGATGAGAAGACTAGTCAACCTATCTCTTATTTTATCATTGGATTTTTGTTAGGCTTGGTATACATCTCGCCAATAATTTTGTTGATAGTGATTGTTAAGAAATATAGGGTTAGGCTTAGCAACGTCAAACCGATTATTTTAGTCTGGATCATAAGCTTAGCCTTCGTACTCATCGGGGCCTTCACAAGCTTGATGGTCATAGCTCCTTTAGGAATCTTACTCTTCATTTTAACAAGCTTATTGCTTGGAGCTCTATTCCCTGCTCTGATAGCCTCGAAGCTTATTTCATGAGCTGCGCAAAGAATTCTTACTTTAAGATTTCATTAATTGAGTCTTAGTTAAAACCTTTTGATAATCCCTTTTAGATTGTGAGGATGGCGTCCGTTTAAGCAGAAAAATCGTATTGCTTATGAGAGCTTTTTCCTTACTAAAGCTTTTATAGAAAAGTTTTTATTAAATTTTAATCAAGCTTGAGTGGTTAGTGTTTAAGTTGAGTTGTGAGCTCTCTCAAAATTCTGGAGCAGCAGTTTTGGAAAAAGTCGATAAGCCTTTAGTATTAAAGGAGTTTCCATTACCAAAAGAGATTGAAAGCGGATCGGCATTATTGAAAAATGAGATGGCTGGAGTTTGTGGAACTGATGTTCATCTGTGGCATGGAAGGTTAAAGATTCCGCTCCCCGTAATTTTAGGTCATGAGAATGTAGGAACTCTAGTTAGGCTTGGAAAAGGAATAAAAACTGATCTGTTGGGCAATGAACTAAAAGAAGGAGATAGAATTATTTTTGCATCCTCAATCAGTTGTGGTAGATGCTATTACTGCAGTGTTGTGATGGAGCCAACGCGTTGCTTGTTCCGTAAAACTTATGGAATAACTCTTTCTTGCGAAAACCCTCCCCATCTATTTGGCGGGTATGCGGAGTATGTATACTTGCTTCCAGGCGTATCTATGTTTAAGCTTCCTGAAGCTGTCCCTACAGAAGCCATTATTGCCTTCGGATGCGCTGCACCTACGATGGTTCATGCGATAGAAAACATTGGAGGGATAGATCCTGGCGATTATGTGGTAGTTCAAGGCGCAGGCCCTGTGGGCTTGTTTGGAGTGGTTTTGGCATCAGAATCTGGAGCTTCGAGGATAATCGTTACCGATAAAAACTCGGAAAGACTTAAAATTGCAAAAAAGCTTGGTGCCGATCATTCGATAAACCTTGAAGAATTAAGAGATAGAGAAAGTAGGATAGAAAAACTCATGGAACTAACCGATGGAATTGGTGCGGATGTTGTTCTTGAATGTTCAGGAAATCCTGAGGCTTTTCAAGAAGGAATTTTGTTATGCAGGGATAGTGGAAAGTATGCTGAGCTGGGCCATTACACGGATAAGGGATCTATAGAGATAAACCCTCATCATATAACGAGGAAGCAACTAAGGATTCATGGATCTTGGGGAATGGCTCCCAGACATTATTTTAAGGCGTTAAGAATAATCAAGCGTACATGGAAAAAGTATGGATTCGATGAAATAATATCCCATAGGTTTGATTTAAAAGATGCTACAGAGGCGTTGAGGATGGTTGAAGAAGGTAAAGTCGTTAAGGCTGCAATTCTCCCTCATGGATGAGCTTTTTATCTAAACCGATATTTTTCTTTCAATTTTCCTACTGGACAATTGATTAAGCATAGAGCTTTACAGATTTTATAGGGAACTCCCATTAAAACCTCTCCATCCTCCACTTCGTTTTTAAAGCATCTTACAGGATCGTAAGAGTTTTCGCTTATGGCATTCCCGATGCAAGTTTTCACGCATACTAGGCATGAACCGCATAGATCCTTGTCGAAAGGTTTGTCCGATTCCAATAAGGCATCGGTCAATACGGCGTTTAGCCTTAAGCGTGGGCCAAATCGATGGGTGATCAGCATACCGCTTTTTCCAATCCATCCAAGTCCCGCTTCTTTAGCGATCGGGACCAATGGAAGCTCTCCGAACAGATTTTCACGCTTATAGATATGGCTTTCAATATCCTTAAACCATTTTTGAGCTCTGTAAATCGGGGATATAGCAGCTTGAAGCTTATTCAACGGAAAGCTATCGGGATCTATAGTGTAAGCCGAGTACCCTTTATCGGAGAGAAAGCTCGCCAAATCGTAGGCTATTTTTTCAAGAATTTCTCTAATCAAGGATGAATGAGTGGCTAAAGCTTGGGTTGATCTCGAGTCAAGTATAGAGTCTAGATATCTTTTTCCAAATACTATTATGCTTTTTGCACCTGGGAATTTTTTAACAATGAGATCTTTATCGATAATTGAACTCTCGATTTTCTCTATAAGTAATATTCCGACTAAGTCAGCACCTTTTTGT
>JAWCQS010000021.1:0-2767 GCA_038869655.1 Bathyarchaeia archaeon
CTCTAGGTTTTTAGTTATTTTTCCGATCACGCTTACTGGTGAGTAGGGCTGTGATTTTCCATAAAAAATGCATACAGCGGATCCCATCGGCCAATAAGCAATGGTTCCAGTTTCCACTTTCGATCTTAGTTTTTCTCCTCCTAGCTTTAATGGTATCTCGAAATAGACCTCCTCTTTCCATCTAGCGATTCTACCTTCTATCGGCAATATCCTTAAAATCGACTCGATGGTTTTAGGTGCTAAAAACCTCGCTAATTCACCCCCAACCTCATATTTATCGTCAAACGTGAACTTTATTTCGTGTCTAGATTTATACATTAAAGATACGTCATCCTTAAATTACATTGAGAGTAAGATTAAATATAAGGTTTATTTTTATTTTACGCGTGAAAGCCGGGATACCCTAGCCAGGTAAGGGGCAGAGTTTTAATCGCCTAGGCCTGGAGAACTTCTTGTCAGCCTGTGGTCCTTCTGGGCCTCGTGGGTTCAAATCCCACTCCCGGCGCCATTTTACCGGTATAAACTGTTTTAGCCCTCTTGAATAAAGAGCCTCAATCTACGCATTGTGGAGGAAGAGGTTTGGCGGGAGTAGGTAGAGGCTCGAGCTCTCTTGCGATACTCGCCTCAAGCGTAATAGTTTATTCTATGGTATTCTATGGTAACGGATTATCCGAGCAAAATCTATCATAGCAAATGTATTGAAATCCCATGTAATTTTCTATTTCGGATGAAAGAGCAACCCGTCCCCCAATGTTTGTAGTAAGTATAAGTAGCTTCATTCGCTTCCGGGCCGCATAAATAGCTGAAGTTATTCCTGCGGGGCCAGCTCCTACTATGATCGAATCGTACAAACGAGCTTCTTTCATAAAATCACCTAAGCATCGATTTGGATCCTAATTTAAAGTGTTAAACCTTTTTTATACATCTTTCCAGCATTTTTCAACGAGTTTATCGACATGGCTGGGCTTAAGCCCTATTTTAATCAACTCATCCTTAAGTTCATCCATCCTTCTTCCTTCATTTTTAAACTTTTTAACGAACTCCTTTATGAACTCAAACCTCTCATGAGGATAAATTATCCACGCTGAGGTCTCTTTCATGTAAAAGTCTGGTTGAAAAGCGCTCTTAGGCTTAACATGAAGTGTTGCTATTTTTATCTCAGCAGCACCCTTCTCTTTTAAGTGTGAGTATAAGGTCTTCAAGCTTTCACCCGTATCGGCTACATCATCGACTGCCAAAACTTTTTTTCCTTTAATCGAAGTCGATACTGGTTGAGTTATAACTGGCTTTAAGCCTGTCTTACCAACTTCTTCATAGAATTGGATGCGGATGCTGGCTACGTTGGGATTGTTTAAAAAGTCTGAGATCAATCTAGCTGGAATCCAGCCGCCTCTAGCTACGCCAACTATTACGTCTGGAGAAAAACCACTTCTCTTGATTTTTTCTGTAAGTTCGATGCACATTTCATAAATATCTTCCCAATCAGGAGCTATATACTCCATAAGCCTCTACGCCTTCAACTTGAACTTACTCTGTACCCAAAAACTTTTCAGTATGGTTTACATATTTAAAGTTGTTTCTTATTCGAAATCATTGACTAGAAAAGCGAAGCCGATGATCGAATTTAAGCTTAAGGATTATAGAAAACGCCTGTTGATAATCAATTTATTAGGTGCGAAAATACGCGACATCGATCATGCTATAAAAAAGTTTAAAGGCGATTTAGGTGAAGTCGAAGTGCAGTTTTTTGATTCGAAAAAAATAGCTGGTTGGGAGCATTTATACTTTGCAGCTTTAAACGCCCTAAAAGCATTTCGAAACAAAAATAACATCTCTAAAAGCTTAAGCATGGAGCTTTTGCTCTATGCCTCTGCAGAAAGACAGATAAAAGACGCAATTCAAAAAATTGGTATAGAGCCAAATGGAAAAGAGATTACTGTAGCGATTGTAATAGACGAGAAAGCCATCCATGAGGATTTGATGGATAGAATTTTATCAATAGTTAATGGAAAGCTCAGCGAAACGGGTTTAGAGGAATGGTCAAAGGATAAGGTAAAGATTTTAAAAGATACTTTCAAGATCTCGAATTTAGAGTTGAATGCGTTGAAAAGGAAGGGTATGAGTACCAAAGAAATCGTAAAAAAGCTTATAATAGAGCGCATGGCAATTCTATCGATTAAAGCATAAAGAGGTTTCTACAACCCTACGTATGGGCTAACAAACGCCTTTGGACTTCTAAAAGGTCAGTGATGTTGAGCCCTGTCAACTTAAGATCCTCTCCTGCATGAAAGCTATGAACTTTAACGCTTCTATGCTTAATAGCTCAGCTTTAATAGGCTCGTTAAAGCCTATGATGTTGTTCCAAAAAGTATTTTAGAAAGTTTAATCTTTTAATAAGATGCTGAAATCGGAACAGCGATATGATGATGTAACTGACCTGCTCGGAAGGGTTGTAAAACCCCTATGTCGAAACTTATCTTTGTTGTACTCTTTTTAAGAAGGACTTAATGAGTAGAGCTTCAAAAAGATCAGTGACATCATTACCGTTTTGGTTCGAAAAGGAGCAAATAAGGGTTCTCTAGCAACCTCTTTAATGTTTGTAGAAATTTCGCAGCTCCAGCCCCGTCGATTACGCGATGGTCAAAGGATAAGCAAAGATACATAAATTCCTTGAATGAAATTTCTCCATTCTCTATAACTGGTTTTTGTTTAATCGCTCCCACGCCAAGGATCGCTGTTTCTGGAGGGTTTATTATTGGAGTAAAAA
>JAWCQS010000021.1:2777-8432 GCA_038869655.1 Bathyarchaeia archaeon
GCTTTGATTGGACAGACCTTGGTTGGCAAAGTAATGTCTCTTATAAAAATGTAGTCTATGTTTGTCATAGTGTTTCATCCATGGATAAGTTACCGCTTCTTGCTCTCTCAACAAGGTCTTTGGTTAAAAGAGAGATTTCTATCAAAGATTTTCTATCAGCATTCCTTATAACTGGAACCATTAAGCCTTCTTCAAGCGCAACAGCTATGCCTATGTTTATATCCTCGTACAGTTTAATTTCTTCTCCGTCGAGCATCGAATTCAAATATGGATGTTCTTTCAAAGCTTTTGCAACAGCCATTATTATCACATCAGTATAAGAAGGCTTTATGCCTTGGGATTTCTCAATCTCTGGGAAAACATTTTTGTAGAGATGAACCAGTTGCGAAACGTCGATCTCAATCATCTCCGTAATATGGGCTGTAGTCCTCATACTTTTGCTTAATCTCTCGGCTATCGTTCTTCTCATCCCGGTTACAGGAATGGTTTTCGCAACTTTAATAGCAGGTAAAGCCTCAGTTTTTGTCTTCAGCCTTTCGATTTCACTCAAGACATCTTCCTTCACTACCCTACCTCCGGGTCCGCTTCCAACTATCTTTGTAACGTCTATTCCATGCTCCTCAGCCAATCTTTTGGCTACGGGAGAAACCTTAATCCTTTCTTTTTCAGGCTTTGCTATTACTAAAGGAGGCCCCTCTTCCATTTCTTTTAATTCTTCCCCAGGGCTTGAGATTATGGCCACGGTTTGTGATACAGGAACCGTCGTTCCAACTGGGACAAGGATCTTTCGGAGTATTCCAGAAGTGACCGATTCTACTTTAAACGTAAATTTTTCAGTTTCAATCTCAAATAGGACTTCTCCCTTTTCGACTTTTGCGCCCTCGTCTTTATACCATTTTATGATTTTTCCCTCACTCATTGTTGCGCCTAGTTTGGGCATTATTACGTTGGTTACCATCTTACACTCCCCATCTTAGTTAACTTACAGAAAAGCTGAGTAGAAAGTCATAATAAAGCTTATGTCACTGGAGTAAGCCCAATAAATGGGTAGCCCCTTCTAGAATTCACCTCCACATTGTATGCGCATGTAGAAGGCTTTATACCATACAGGAAGATGCTGCCATCAATTTCAATTAGCTTTAAATGTACATCAGCCATATCGCTAAGCTCTTCGGTAGTCTTCATGCTTGGCTTAACTACGTTCATTCTCGCCGACTTTCTCTCTCTGATATCTCTAGCGAGAAAGTCGATGTTTTGGAGGACCTGCGCACTTCCATAACGCTTTTCATCAGTATCTAATCCAATAACAGTTATAATCGGCTTTCCAGTCTCTCTTTCTCTTCTATGAATTTCTTTAGCGGATTCTATTAAATCTTCCTTCAATGAAATGCCCTTTTCGTAATAAACGTAAGCCTTTTCCGTGACCTCTTCACCAACTCCAATTATCATTACTTTATCCTTAAAGACTTCAGGATCTACATAAGTTTCAATAAACCCTTTAGCTTTTTCTGGTGTGATATCGCTTGATGGAAGATAGACTACTCCATTATCGTTTGCTAAAGAATTACAAACCATGCTTAACTCAAAAACCAAATGAGCGTCTATTGGAACTCCTCGACCCACCTCGAGTATATTAAAGCTACCTCTGGGATAACCTCCACCAAGGATTGAGTCAAGATCTTTTGATCCACTTGAAAAATATTCTTTAGAGTCCGGTATGGGCTTGAATTTTTTAGGCTTTTTAGGCTTAATAAACTTGAAGGGTTTAAAAAGCCTGAAGCCATTATGCAGTGAAAAAATGGCTTTTCTCCTAGTTACTTCTGAGCCTCTTAGCTTAATTACCTCCAACTCTCTAAAAAACCTATTCTCGAATTCAAAATTACGAAGTAAAAATATGCCATCAACAACGAATTCTTCCAGTCCTAAACCTATGCGCGCAGTTCCAATGGGCACTTCTACGATTAGCAGGGTTGTGCATCCAAGTTTGCGGATTATCTTCGAGATAAGCGTTTCCAAAAACATTCTAGCCTCTATATCAGTTTCAAAGGCTTGAGCTAAAACTGAAAACGAATCTATGACCAATCTTTTGGCGTTTAAAGAATACAGTTCTTCTAGAATCGTATCAGAAATTGTTGGCAAAGCCTCTTTCTTCATAGGCGATAGACCCAAGAATTTAAACTTTTTATCCCTTTCTAAAGCCTTAAAATCAAGCTTAAAACTGGACATGTTTTTGATAAAAGTCTCATAAGCTTCGATGAAGGAAACGTACAATCCCGCTTCATTCAGCCTACTCGCGCCTTCGTAGAGGAATCTAGCCGAAAAACTTGTTTTTCCAGTTCCAGGATTGCCTGCAACCAAGATCAAGCTTCCTTTAGCAAAGCCCCCGCCAGTCAGCTCATCGAGCTCTTTTATGCCGGTCGAGCTCGTATAGCTTTCTAAGCTCAAGAATCAAAACCCCCTTTATTTAAAGTCTTCAAACTTATAAAGCTTATCGTCAAACCCTATTTAAAAGCAAGTATTTCTATGGCTTGAAGGATTCCTTGGATTATGGCCTCAGGTCTTGGTGGGCAACCTGGAACATAGATGTCCACTGGAATTATCCTATCAACAGGACCGGCTAAAGCATAATTTTCTGTACCACTATCATAGTTGTAAGGGCCGCAATCTATCGCGCAGCCCCCAATTGCTACAACCACTTTCGGGTTTGGAGTTTGTTCATATATCCTTCTCAAGAAATTTGCTACCTGTTTTGGAACTGGACCTGTAACTAACAATACGTCAGCATGGCGAGGGTTATTCTTGAGCCTAACTCCAACTCGCTCTAAATCGAAGCGAGGAGAGAATGCTGCTGCTATCTCTATATCGCAGTTGTTGCAGCCCCCTGCATGAGCATGGAAGACCCATGGAGAGTACATTCGAGACTTTTTCTTTAAGCCTAACCGCACAACCCTTCACTTCAATAGAATTTTTTCGGATGGATATCGAGCTTGAAGCTTAACAGCTTCCTGCAACTTGGGCAGAGGTTTAAATATTTCTCCATGTCCAGCTCGACTACATCTCTGCTTTCGGGCATAAGGTTCTTGAGAACTCTATCTTTAACGCTATTGATCTGTTTTTTGCTATACGCAACTTTTCCGCAGAATTCGCATCTAGCCATATCAAGGGAACTCTTAACATACAACTTTTCCTGATCCTTAGTAGCCAGCTCATATTTTGGCGTCAGCCTAAGAGCTTCTTCAGGGCATACGTCTTGGCACAAGCCACAGAACATGCACCTTCCCAAGTATATAGCAACCGTTCTGGACCCACCATCATCGATTAGCCTTATGGATTTATTTGGACACATGGCTGCGCAAGCGCCGCACCCAGTACATTTTTCACCATCAAATTCATGCATTCCTCTGCCATAAGGTACGATTTGACTGTACTTATTGCCAGGCCAAGTTCCAGCTGGATAATCTATCGTTACAACGCGTCCAAGGTTCTTCAAAACGCTCTTAATTAATGCCAACACTCCATCACCAATCATTCAAACACCCCTTAGAGGGGAACTGCAAACCTTATAAGATAAGTCCATGCAATCGCCATAATCCCAACCGGAACTTGATACTTAAGATACCATACAAAAGCCTGATCAAGCCTGTACCTGGGATTAATCGCGTTAATTAAAGCTAAGGCAAAAACCACTACCGAGCCCCCGACTACAAACAAAAAGGGAGGAAAGAAAGCTACTCCACCTCCTATGAATAAGTCTAAATATAAAGCTGTATAAACGAAGATTGAGAAAATGCGTCCTAACTCTAGGATTCCGAGAAGTTTTCCGCTATACTCCGTTTCCGGTCCGGCTACAATCTCCACCGAAGCATCAGGTATATCGAAGGGTTTTACTCTAAGCTTACCAACGATAGCGAATAAGAAGGCTATCGCGGCAAGCGGATTCAAGACTATGAACGGCGTATGGCTACGCTGGAATTCGATTATCTCGGAGAGGGAAAGAGAGCGAGCATAGACCGCTACCGAAAAAACTGCGAAGGCTTGAACCACTTCATAGATTAATGTAAGCTCAATTTCCCTACCTGCTCCGATAGCACCCCAAGGAGAGGAGCTTGAGTACCCCCCAATCACTAAGAGTAAAGGTGGAATCAAAAGCAGATAAAGGACGATTATTAGGCTGAATTTGAAGCTTCCCAGAGGAGATGAGCCAGCTATGGGAACAAACAAAACGGATAATGCGATACTTCCTAGAGCTATGTAGGGCGCTGACTTGAAAAGCCTCTTGTTGGCTGTTTCTGGAATCAAACTCTCCTTATAGAGAAGCTTTAACACATCATAAAGAGGCTGAAGGATTCTACTAAGTCCTAAAGTTTCTCTAGCTTCCTTTGGAACTATAAGCCATGGGCCTCTCCTAGCTTGGAGACGAGCGTAAACTTTTCGCAGAAGGAAGCTGTAGAACACGCCTAGGATAAAGGCAACTAGCAAAACTAGGGTCGCACGCGCAGCAAACAGCAAGGAATCCAAGGCTATCGTTTTCTCCATCTCCTAGTCAACTCTTTGAGCGAAAAGCACTTCGCTTCATCCTTTTTTGCATCGATCACTTTTATCGTTCGATCTGTACACGACATACATGGATCAACGCTTCCAATGATTATGGGTGCATCTGCTAGGCTATAGCCTTTGAGCATTAAAGGCAAAGCTGAATTGTTTCGATAACTTGGAGTTCTAATTCTTACGGAGTATGGTATATTCGATCCATCAGAAACTATATAATAGAAAAGTTCTCCCCTTGGGGCCTCGTTTTTGCCAACGGAATCGCCCTCTGGCATTTTTTTTGGCTTTTCTACGACTGGTCCCTTAACCCTTTTAAGAGCCTCTATGCACTGGAAGGAAATATCCAATGATACGAGGAGCTCTCTCAGCCTAACTAGAGTTCTAGACCAGCAATCGTTTCCATATTCCAAAACAACATCCCAGCTTGTGTATTCTGGGCTGTAAGCCGCGAAGGGATCAGACCATCTTGAATCCACTTTGTAACCACTACCTCTAGCGGTGGGCCCTACAGCTCCAACCTCTTTAGCAGTTTGGAGCTTAAGAATCCCTACATCCTCCATCCTCTCTCGAGCCACCCTATGGCTTTGAACGACTTCTAAAAGAGACTTTGCCTCTTCTTTAACCTCTTGAAGGCTCCTCTCTGTTTTCTGGAGCTCCTCCAGAGTTGGATCTATTCTGACGCCCCCTATCAAGTTGCAAGCAGTGTTTCTCCTATGACCGCTTAGCCTTTCGAAGACATCCATGATCTTTTCTCTAGTTTTCAGAGCTAGCATGAAGAGTGTTTCAAACCCTATGAGATCTCCGGCTACGGCTAACCATAGGAGATGGCTATGCACTCTTTCCAACTCGTCCATGAGGGTTCTGATATACTTGGCTCTATCGGGAATCTCTAAACCCCATAGATACTCTACGGCGTTGCAGTAGGCGGTTGTATGGGCAATGGAGCATATGCCGCAAATCCTTTCAGAAATGAATAAGCCCCTGTTGAAGCTTTTATCTTCAAAAAGTTTCATGATTCCCCTATGGTTCCAGCCAACCTTGATCTCTGCATCTAAGATTTCCTCTCCATCCACTTTAAACTTGAAGTAACAACTTTCAAGGAGAAGA
>JAWCQS010000022.1:0-8222 GCA_038869655.1 Bathyarchaeia archaeon
ACTTCACATCCAGCGCTTAAAATGAATTCCCCTTCTTTTAATCCTTCTTTTATGCATCTAATAGCCTCATCGCGTACATCCTCTTTTTTCCCCATCATCAACACGTTTACAGGGTCAACATTCCCCATCAGGCATTTATTTCCAACAATCTTCCTAGCTTCATTTATGCTAACGTGTTGATCTATCCAAAGACAGTCAGCTTCTGTTGAAACCATCCTGTCGAGGATTTTGCTAACGTTGCCGCACACATGAAGGATTGAATACTTACCAGCCTGTCTGATTTTTTTAAAAATATTAATAAGGTAGGGCTTGACGAACTCATCGAACTTTATAGGCGGAATGAACGTGGACATAGGATCCGATACGTTTATGATTAAAGCTCCAATACCGCAAAGTAAATCGACATATTTTTCTTGAAACTCATAACTCCAATCTATTAGCTTTAAAGCAAAATCTTTGTTCTTGCTTAAATCTACCATAAAGCTCTCGATTCCTCTTAACACTCCTGCAAAAGTAAAAGGCCCAACAGCCCCAGTACAAATTGCTATATCATCACCAAATGTTTTGACTAGTTTTTCTAAGCATTTTAAAGATTCTTTCAAAGGACTCTCTGCCTTAAGATCGGGAATTTTTAATGAACTCAGATGTTCTGGCCCTTTGATCAATGGCTCTACGATGCTGGGGGAGCTATCCTTAATCGGTCTTACTTTTCCTCCCATTAACTCCAAAAACATTGCTAGGTCCCAGTACTGAAAAACATTATCGTATTCATAAATTTCAAGGGCTTTTGCTTGAGCTTTAAAATTAAGCTCTGAGCTTACCCTTACTTCTGGAACCGTCAAGCCTAAAACCCTTATCGCGTGCAATGAGGTTAAAAGCATTATCGGTGGTCTATCGGACCTTTTAGATTTCAACGCCGAGATCACGATTTCTTTCGATGACGCTTTCATGTCCAAACCCTAAGATAGCATTTTTGATTATTCGTATATCAAATAGTTTTTGTTATTAAGTTTTATTGTTATTGAACATCATAAAAAGAGTTCATGTTAATTCGATCAAGCAAACTTTAAAAACCTCCGCATAAAATTCATATTCGATACTGAGTCAATAAGTATATATAACGATGTTATATATTCTGTGAATGTGTATCTGGTATGGGGCTTCAAAGACTGATCGATAGAGCTTATCAAGAAGGGCTAAAGCCAAATCCTATAGAAGAAGTTAAAGGAATAATTGAAGGACACGAGCCTTTATTCATAAAAAAAGAATTCGAAGGCTCGGACTCCGAAGATCCTCTTAGAACCATAAAAAGAAAGCCAGCCCTAATGATTTTGCTCGATTCTATAGAGAGCGGTATGCTAAAAGAAAAACAGACTATAGTATCCGCATCTTCTGGAAACTATGTTTATGAATTGGGAATAATGGCTAATCGATTGGGCTATCGCGTACTAGGCTTCGTTCCTCCAAGAATTCCTCAAGAAAAGGTAGAATTCATAACCAGTTTAGGAGTTGATCTGGTTAAAATAACCCAAGATTTCGACCTTTGCCCAAGAGAGACTACGGTTTTTTTGGTTAGAAATTATGCCGAAAGACTACGAAGCTGGGTTTACAACGCCGATCAGTACATTCTTTCACAAAATATTACATCACATTATTTCTTAACGGCTAGAGAGATCTATGAATGCATGAAGGATGATGTAGACTTTATACTCATCGGAACAGGGACTACAGGGAGTATGGGGGGAATAACGCTTTTTTATAAACAAAATAGTCCGAAAGTGAGGGTGATAGGCGTACAACCGACCCTTAAGCATAACATTCCGGGAGTTCATCACATCACTATTGGAAACGGATGCGAGTGGCATCCGGAGATTTACTCAGCTATACTAAACCCCGAGATAGTTACTATAGACGATATCGATGCTTATGCTTCGTTGATAAAGCTTTGGGAAAGGGGAATTCAAGCTGGACCTTCTAGCGGATTAGTAATAGCCTACGCTGAAAAGCTAGCAAAGCAAAAAAGGGATGCAAGAATTCTCGCCCTACTAGCCGACAACGATTACAAGTACTACGAGTGGACTGGCGGGATTTTGGAAGCTTATTTGCCTCAAATCATAAAAAGATATCCTGAACTTGAAGGTTTAGCTGAAAAATACATGGATTATCTTAAAAGGATGCCAACTCTGAAGCAAAGGCTTGAGGCTGTAAGGAAATTTTATCGATCGAGTAGAAAAGGGAACGTTTATTCTTGGGATGAGTTTGAGGAAAAGAAAATGGATATATTGAAGGGCTTAAGTGTTTAATCAAAACGAAATAGAAGGTTGTGACGAAATTGGTTAAGGAAATTCTTAAGGATGGAGGGGGGATTTTTGTATGTGAAAAATGTGGATTAGGCTATGCGAATAAAACTCTAGCTGAAAAATGTGAAGATTTTTGCTCTAAGCATAACGCATGCTCTTTAGAAATCATAAAAGAAGCCGTATACAAAAGCGAAGATTTTTATTGAATAGCCAATATATAGTCTCCAAGGCTACACTCTGCGCAGTGTCGCATTAATCGTGAATGAAAATTTTTCGATTTCTGTATCGACAAGAATTGTTTAATTTTTAAATTGGAATTTTAGCCAGCTCTTTTTTCCACTATTCTTAACGTTTCCTTAAACATCTCCTCGACTGAAAGAATTCCACTCCTATAACCGTATCTCCTAAGAGAGCTAGCCAGAAGTATTATGTCTGGTGGTTTTATGTATGCCTTTTTCAGGACTTCAATCTCCTCGAAAACCTCTTCTGTTGGTCCGTCTAGAATTATTCTAGCTTGGGACATACAAACTGTTCTTCTTGCGTATCTCGCTACTATGGGCATGTCGTGGGTAATTATTATGATTGTGTGTCCAAGCCTATTGAGGCTTAACAAGAAGTCCATTATCTCTATGGATTGTTTAAAGTCTTGGCCTGTCGTAGGCTCGTCGACTATTATGAGTTTCGGTCTAAGGGCCAGTATAGATGCTATTGCAACCCTTTGTCTTAATCCCTTACTAAGAAAGAAGGGATGGTTTAGCTTGTACTCTTCTTTTAGCCCTACTGTTTCCATAGCCTTCAAGACTCTCTCTTCAACCTCATCGGATGGAAGTTTCAAGTTTCTAGGTCCGTAGGCAATCTCATCATAAACTGTTTGATTAAAGAGCTGATGATCTGGATTCTGAAATATGTATCCAACTTTTATTGCCAGCTCAGAGGTCGGCATTTCCCTCGTATCTTTTCCCTCAACCATGACTTTCCCTTCTGTTGGTTTTAGCAATCCAGCTATATTCTTTGCTAGAGTCGTCTTTCCAGA
Source organism: Bathyarchaeia archaeon (assembly GCA_038869655.1). GTDB lineage: Archaea > Thermoproteota > Bathyarchaeia > 40CM-2-53-6 > JAVZFM01 > JAVZFM01. Next base: position 3,334 of record JAWCQS010000022.1, read on the forward strand.
TCCGTTTTGACCTATGAATGCTAAGAATTCTTCTTCCTCAACCTTTAAACTCACGTTTTTAAGCCCCAGAGTCCCGTCTGGGTAAACGTACGTTAAGCCTTCAACCTCTATAAAGTTCATTTTCATACACCCAAAACGCTTTCCATGATTTTCAAGGCCTGGTTTAATGTTAAAGGTATCCCACCGTTATAATATCCCTCCCTTCTGAGTGCGTTTATCAGAACCATGTATCCTGGTGGGAAGACCTCATGAGCAAGCAAGAAGTCGATATCTTCGAAGAAATCTTGACTTTTTGCATCCTTAACTACTTTCCCATTATGAACTAGGATGAACCTATCGGCCATTCCAGCTAAATCTTCGAGTCTGTGCTCAACAACTACGATTGTCGCGTTGTAGCTTTTTTTTAATTCCTTGAGGGTGTTTATAACCTCTGATTTGCCTAGGGGGTCTAGCATAGAAGTGGGTTCATCCAAAACTATTATTTTTGGTTTAATGGCTAGTACAGATGCTATTGCAACCCTTTGCTTCTCACCGCCAGAGAGTTCGTACGGAGGTTTCTCCAAGTATGATTCTGGTATTCCAGTAAGCTCCATAGCCCACCTTATCCTTTCCTCTATCTCGCTTGTGGGTAAACCCTGATTCTCAAGACCAAAAGCGAGCTCCTCCTCGACCGTCATCGAAAGAAACTGGCTTTCAGGGTCAGAGAACAAGTATCCAACGTACTTTGATATCTCTGAAGTCGAATGCTCCCTTGTGTTTAAGCCCTCAACGATCACATTGCCTTCCATTATACCGTTGTAGTTGTTGGGGATTAGCCCATTCATACTCATCGCAAGCGTCGTTTTTCCAGAGTCGTTCGGTCCAATTATGCATAGGAATTCACCATCCTCGATTTCTAGGCTCACGTCCTCTATAGCCTTGTTTTTTGACCCGATGTACCTCCAACTGAATCCTTCGATCTTTATCATCTCTTCTCGCCTAAAGCCTGTAGAGTAACGAATTTTTAGCTAAGAAGTATCCATACCTAAAATTCACTATGAAAAGCATGAGTAAGAATAGGATCATCGCTACTATCGCTACATAATCGAACTTTTTATACCTGTACCTTGTGATGATGTAATCTGTCCTTCCCTTACCACTAATCTTGAAACCTCTTGAGTCCAAGGCGTTTGAAACCTCATCCGACCTTCTGATCGCTAGGGCAACAAGTGGAACTATGTACAAACCGAATTTCTTGATCTTTTCCTTGAATGGAAGCTCGCTAATATTTAGAGCTCTAGCCTTTTCAGCTTCCCTTATTGTATTGAAATCTATCAGCGACATGCCTATAGATCTTAGCGATAAACCCGCTATGTAGCACACGGCAAAGGGGAGCTTTAAAGATCTTAAACCGACTATAACGTCGCGTTCTCTTGTTGTGCTTAGAAAGAAAATTATTATTAATATAGCGAATATTAACCTTATATAAACCATTATAGCCCACCTTATGTTTTCCCAGGATATCTTTATAGGTCCAAGCGTTGCTAAAACCCTATAGCCTGGGACATATCCTCCAAAAAAAGTGTAAGCTATCATTATAACGAACAGGAGGTTTATAAAGGCGAGCTTATAATTCTTGATTATTCTTATGTCAACCTTGCCATAGATGAACATGTAAAGCATGAACAATGTTCCAACAACGTTAAGCTCAGGGAGTTCAACAAACATGGGATATGCGCTTACAACCAACAAGAAAAGAAGCCTAGTTAAGGGATGTGTAGAGAAAATCGGTGATTCGATAGGTAAGTATCCAAGGAGCGATCTCTTCATGCCTGACAAGTTTCGACACCTATAGGGAAACTATAAAAAATAAAAAAATGGAGTTTTAGGTTAGTTTAGGCAAGCCAACCCTTGCAGAATGCCTTGTGCTTCACGATCATCGGTGATAGAGCTTTCAAAAGTATTATTCCGAATATAAGGCTCGGTACTCCGTTTCCTATGGTCCATCCTGAGAAGAACAATGGAACAGACGCTACCGTTATCAATCCTATTCCTTGCAATGCTGTGACAGCCCACAGGGCTCCCAGTATGTTATTTATTATGACACCGGAGACTATGTACATTATGTAGTCTTTGGCTGATCTGAGCCTTGGATCCAACTTCATGTATTTGAAGGTAAGCGCTGGGAAAAGACCTTGTATCAGGTTTGAAGGCAAATATGCAAAGCTTACGTATAACGGTGCTCCAGCAAGCGTGTTCGAAACGAATGGAAATAAGAATCCCGCCGCTACACCCCACAGTCCGAACCAGATCGATCCAACAGCCTGGACTGCCACCCCTGGCCAAAAGCCTGTTACTCCATAGCCAAGCGGGATTGCTAGGCTTCCAAAAGTTCCTGCAACTGCTCCAACGCCTATCAATAGCGCCAATATCGCTATATGAACTGTTCCTGGTTTTCTGACCTCTCCCGCTTCTACTTTCCAGACGTTTTCTTCGGCCATTTTTCATCCAGTATTTTTTTTATTTTTGAAATTATTTAAACCTTACGACTTATTGAGGTTTATTGTCATTTCCATCGGCTTGCCATAGCGAGTTAGAGCGCCCTCTAGATGAATCTGGTATAAATTTACTTCTTTAGTTTATATCTCTGCACATAACCACCACTTGTTCGTACACCAGCTATGCCATATGCGGTTAGGAATTGCAAAAAGCTTATCTAAGAACTCATCTCTAAACTCCATATCTTAAGCGCATTATTATGCATTCTATGGTTATAAAGGCTTTATAAGTTATCCTTCTATGAAGCTCAACTTTACATGGCTTAGGCTTTCTACTCTTAAATTGCATCTTATCGAGCTTTTGAAATAAATAGGCTTTTTGGAACTGAAGCGACGTATACCCCCTTGATTTGAATCCGATATGAAGTGCGAAAAAGCTTGGATTCTGGATAGGCTTATTCCTTATGGCTTCGGTATCGTATTCCGAATCTGCGTATAGCTCTTTATGGATGCTAAAGCTTTGAATATTCTATTCCATACGCTTAAGCCTAGTAAGGTTTAAACAGTTTGGAGGTGAGTTCATAATTATTAGCTCCATAATATTGATTAAAGGCGTTTGCTATGTACGATGCTGTTTCGAGACATAAAGCCATCGAAAATTTTGTGCTGAAAATTGAAAATTCGGCTTTTAAAAGGAAATACTGGAGATTTAGAGCCGATAGATGGTATGGAGGAATAGCGACAGCTGATTGTGTTGGATGCGGACTTTTATGCAAATTTTGTTGGGTTCGTGATGATATAATGTATAGGCCATTCAAAGTAGGGGAGTTCTATAGCCATGAAGAAATTTCTAAAAGGCTCTTATCAATAGCCAAAGAGCATGGCTTCACGCAATTAAGGGTAAGCGGAGGAGAGCCAACTATAGGAAAAGCACATCTTATAAACCTTTTGGAGGCGCTCGATAGCGAGAAGCTTACCTTCATCCTTGAGACCAATGGAATATTACTAGGTAACGATCGAGCTTATGCCAAGGAGCTTTCCAGATTTCGTATACTCCATGTTAGAATCTCACTAAAAGGCTGCAATGAAAATGATTTCTCTAGGTTAACTGGCGCTAATCCTGAAGGATTTTTTCTCCAATTAAAATCTTTGGAGAATCTAGTTGATGAAAAAGTTAGTTGTCATCCTTCGGTCATGATCTCTTTTTCATCGAAGGAAAGTTTGAACTCCTTAATAGAAAAATTAAATAAAATAGATAAACGCTTAGCTAAAAGTTTAGAAATAGAAGAATTGATTCTCTATCCCCATGTAGTGCGAAAGATTGAAAGGTTTGGATTAAAATACAAAACAGGTTATTCGCCTGGAGAAATCCCTAAAGATTTTATTTAAACTCTTCATCATTAACACTCTCAACGAATAAAGTCAATGAAAGAGCTATAAAACTTAGGAAGCCTTTTATGGCTTGTCCCACTTCTCTTGATTATAGTGAAGCAACTCTTTTTTCTACTCTCTTAGCGGTTTTCCATGATTTTCTTACAAAGGATGGAAATTCCTTATGCTCCTTCATCCACTCCCTTAAAAACTTTAGTGTCTTTGGATCTTGAGGGTATCCCGATCCAAAGTCTCCATATTCTGCCTTAATCCTATCTATTATTTCATCCCTTTTCACTTTAGCCAAGATTGATGCTGCGCTTACGACTGGATATTTCTCATCAGCATGATGTTCTGAAATTATTTTTACCTCGAAGGGCAATCCATCGGCGATTTGTTCAGCAAATCTATCAGGATCTACATCGGAGGAATCCACATACGCAATATCGGGCTTTAATATAGATATTACCTCAGCCATCGCCTTTGCCTCTAGAAAGTTCAGTTTATAAAGTTTCCTTCCTTTTTCAACAACCTCATCTATTTGAGATGGACTTATTTCTACAAAGAAATAATCGTTTACTCCCCTTCTTATTTGATCGAACAGAATTTTTCTTGAATTTGGAGAAAGCTTTTTCGAATCCTTTACACCGATTTTAATCAACTCGTTTACTCTATCTTCATCAATTAGAACGCCAGCTATTACCAATGGGCCTACGACTGGCCCTCGGCCCGCATCATCTACCCCAGCTATCAATTTTCCCAAATTCTCTTAGCCTCAAAATTATTCGTACACTTTTCTTAAAATTTAAATATTTGGATCCAAATCTAAATAAGCACCCTGACGCTTAAAACTATATGATCTAGGAGGCCGTTAATCAATTGAGCGAAGAGATAGTCTTAGTGGAATCGTTAAGAGAAGCTGAACAAACTCCAGAAGTTCATTTCACTTTAAAGCAGAAAGAGGAGTTAGTTAAGAAGTTCGATAGATTCGGCGTAAACTGGATAGAACATTCATTAACGGCTAGTGAATATTCTTTAGAG
>JAWCQS010000023.1:0-7909 GCA_038869655.1 Bathyarchaeia archaeon
CTCCTTTGTTACTAATCGGTGGATCATCATCTCGATTGCTTACATTAAAGGTGGCTAAGGAATTGGGCGAACAAGCCTCTAGAGTCGAAATCAAAAAGTTTCCAGATGGAGAAAGATACATAAGAATAATGGACGATGTTTATGGGAAAGAAGTTATAGTGATTCAATCGATGTATCATAACCCCGATGAGTACCTTTTCGAATACCTTCTTCTAGTCGATACTTTAAAGGATCTAAGAGCCAAAAGGGTTATTTCAATTATTCCGTATTTTGCTTACGCAAGGCAAGATGAACGCTTCAATCCAGGAGAAGCCATTAGCCTTTTAAGCGTAGCAAAATTGATTGAAAGCGTTGGAACGGATGAGGTTTACACGATAGATATGCATTTGCACAGGTTCTCAGAGATTTCTAGATTGTTCAAAATACCGTCTTTCAACCTTTCAGCTTTCCCAGCCTTAGCCGAATACATCCAAAAAAATCTTGAGTTAGACAATCCTGTTGTTATCGGGCCAGATGAAGAAGCTGGGCAGTGGGCAAAAACGATTGCTGAAAAATTGAAGATAGAGTATAGCGTTTTAGAAAAGCAAAGGTTGGGTCCTGATAAAGTTGAAATCAAACCAAAAACGCTCGATGTAGAAGGGAAGGACGTGATAATCGTTGATGACATAATAAGCACTGGTGGAACGATAGTTGAAGCCATAAGAGCAGTTAAGAAAGAAGGTACGCATAAAATTGTAGTTGCCTGCACGCATCCGATCCTTGTTGGAGATGCTTTACTAAAGATTTATGAGGCTGGAGCTGATATCGTTATTGGAACGGATACAGTTCCAAGCCAAATAAGCTACGTAAGCGTTGCTCCAACAATCGCGAAAGCGCTTAAGGATAGAGGAGGTTGAACTCATGAACCCTGAAATAATTAAAATAGCCGATGATATAATAAAAATGAAAGTAAGGGGAGCTGGCGAAATAGCCAGATCAGCGGCCAAAGCTTTATTGATAGCAGTTCAAGAATCAAGGGCAAAAGATGTTGATTCCTTCATTAACGAGCTTGAAAGCGTTGCGAAGTACATGCTTAATACCAGGCCTACGGCTGTATCTTTGCCAAATAGTATAAGGTATATAATGCTAAGGGTCAAAACGGCCAGAGCAAAAGCCTCAAGCCTAGAGGAACTAAAATCCTTGGCTATCAAAACGGCAGAGGAATTCATAGAAAATTCGAGGATGGCCATTCAGCGCATAGGCGAAATAGGCTCAAGGCGTATAAGGAGCGGCGATGTAATAATGACGCATTGCAACAGCTCAGCAGCAATCTCGGTGATCAAAGCAGCATGGCACCAAAATAAAGATATTCGAGTATTCGTTACAGAGAGTAGGCCAAGGTTCCAAGGTAAGCTAACGGCTAAAGAATTAAGCGAAGCTGGAATCCCTGTGAGCTTAATAGTAGATAGTTCGGCTAGGTTCTTCATGAAAGAAATAGATGAGGTTATAGTCGGAGCCGATGCGATAACAGCCAATGGAGCCGTTGTAAACAAAATAGGGACATCGATGATAGCCTTAGCCGCTCATGAAGCTAGGGTTAGGTTTTTCGTAGCGGCTGAAACTTATAAATTCAGCCCTGAAACCATGATTGGCGAGTTGGTAAGCATAGAAGAGAGGGAGCCTTTTGAAATAATATCTCCAGAAGAATTAAAGACTATGAAAAACGTTAGCGTAAAGAATCCAGCATTCGATGTAACTCCACCAGAGTACATAGATTTAATAATTACGGAAAAAGGAATAATTCCACCCCAAGGAGCGATGATGGTAATTCAAGAATCCTTTGGAACAATTTCTTTCAATGCCCTAATGGAGTATCAAACTTATAGAATAACGGAAGAGGATTGAGGAATCTTTAATAAATCTCTATTCCAGTTTTAACAGCCTCTTTAACTATACCTATTTCCCTCTTTTTTAACTCAAATTCCTTAGGCGTATAGGCAAGTATATCGGCTTTGAGTTTATAACCCCAAAGTTCGTACAGCATCCCAAGCCTTTTCAATAGAGGAATTCCTTCAAAAGCCTTGCTTACGATTGTTATATCATAATCGCTTTCCTCTAAAAAATCCCTCTTTGCTCTACTTCCAAACAAGATCATTCTATTAGGATTAAACTTCCTTTTACTTCATTTAAGAAGTTTCTAACTTCTTTAGGCATTTTTTCACCCACCTCTTTAGCAAATTCAATTCTTTCCTTAGCCACTTCTTCATCATGCATTTCATACGGAACTCCTGAGGCAACATTAGGATATCTTGTCAATACGTAATCAGGCGCTAATTTTTTCAAGATCCGAATTATTCTTTCTGGAGCATCGACGCTTTTGCCTAAATAGACAAGAGAATGCGCAGATCCAGGGGCTTTCCTTAATTTATTTATGAATAAAGCCTTAAGCGCTTTCTCAACGCTTTGCTGGCAAAGAAATGCAACCAAATTAATACTCCTTTATCTCAAGATTCTTTCTCGCGCTCTCAAACTCTTTTAAAGCTTGTAACCACCATTTTTAACCTCACCCCTCATAAACGTCACATCGTTATTAAAAATTGAGCTACTGATTAATTAAAAACTCATCTCCAAATTATTTAAGTCTTGCTTAGAATAAGCTCTCTGATGAGAGCTTTTTGCTGAGCTTTCCCGCCTTTTCTATGAAGGGTCCTTTCGGTTAGCCTGAACGCAGGCTTCTTTCTCATGCTCGCACGATTAGTTCCTCTTGGCTTTGCTATGAAAGCTATAGCCGTGGTTAAGCGTGGATTTGATGCCAAACAGCGTACTAGAGGTGAGCGTATTCAAAGGATTCTTCTACAAACCCGATTAATCATAAATTAAATATACTGGTCCTAGCTTAGAATAAGCCTTGGAGGTTTAATACAATGACTCTTAAAGGTAGGGATATGCTTTCTTTAAGAGATTACACAACTGATGATATCTATACTTTGTGGGAAGCGACTGCCGATCTTAAACGTAAATGGATGCGTGGCGAGCCGCATGATTTATTAAAGAATAAAACTTTAGCTATGTTTTTCGAGATACCATCAACCCGTACAAGTTTTTCTTTCGAAACCGCAATGACTCAATTGGGTGGACATGCTATATATTTGTCTCCAGGAAGGACTTGGGTAGGCATAGAGGAAAATTGGGCTGATGCTATAGGCGTGATAGGAAGGTATGCTGACGCTATAATGGCCAGAGTGATGGAACAATCGCTTCTTGAAAACATGGCCAAATGGGTCGATGTTCCTGTGATCAACGGATCAACCGATCATGAGCATCCATGCCAAGCCCTAACGGATTTCTATACTCTACTTGAAAAGAGGAAGAAAATAGAGGGAAAAAAATACGTCGCATGCTGGGCTTGGAGGCACTCCAATGCTCCAATAGGGATAGTGAACTCGAGTCTTTATGTAGCTGCGAGAACTGGAGTAGACTACGTAATTGCATGTCCAAAAGGCTACGAACCTGAGCCCTTTGTTTTAGACAAAGCCAAAGAAGAGGCTAAGCTTACGGGTTCTAGAATCGAGATAGTCCATGATATGAAAGAGGCTGTAGAAGAAGCGGATGTTATATACATCTATAGCTGGGTAGCTCCCGAAATCTTTCGCGAAGGAATCAAAACCTACAAGGCTGGTAAGGGGTTTACGGCCGAAGCACCTCATTTGAAAGAGGTTGAAAAATATAAAAAATGGATAGTTACGCCAGAGATAGTGAATTTGGCAAAAAAGAGCGTTCTTGTGATGCACCCTATGCCAATAGCTAGGGGAGAAGAGTGCATGGACGAAGTTGTCGACGGCCCAAACTCGGTCATCTTTGATGAAGCCGAGAACAGGCTTCATATCCAAAAGGCTATCCTTTCATTGTTAATTGGGGGATACGAGAGCAGATAACAAAACCATAAGGCAATGGCGTTAATCATGGATATCGATCTAACCACTTCTCTAGCCGGAATAGAACTAAAAAATCCGTTGATAGTTCCAGCTGGTGAGTTGAGTAGAGACAGTACCGCGATAAAAAAATTGTTAAAGTACAAGCCAGGAGCCATAGTTACAAAAACTATTGTAGCCAGCCTTTTACCAGTCCCGCTTCCTTGTTTTGCAAGCATAAAAGCTGGTTTTATGAATAACGTACCAGGCTCCACTTTATCCGCCGATGATTGGTTTTCGAAAGAGTTTAGGTTAATTGAAGAGGTCAAAAAATCTGGAATAAAGATAATAGCAAACCTTGCAGGAGCCACTCCCGAAGAAGGAGCCAAACTGGCTTCTAGGGCTGAAGAAAGCGGAGTAGACATGATTGAAATACCAGTTTATTGTCCAGCTATACCAGAAATACTGGATGCTATGGGAGTTTCATTTCCAGTACCAGAATTTTCCGATGTGAATCCATTCTTAAAAGTTTTAAAATTGGTGAAAGAAAGAGTTAGCGTACCAATAGCCGTCAAACTGAGCTCAGTTTTTCACGCTCATGTAGAGAGATGGGCAAAGGCTTTGGAAGATGGAGGAGCCGACATCATAGTCGCGGCAGACTCCATAGGACCAGTTTTAGCTATAGATATCGATACTGCTCAACCAATTCTAGGAGGAGTAAGGGGTTACGGGTGCCTCACTGGATTAGGCCTCAAGCCGATCTCTCTACGCATGGTTTTTGAGATAGCGAGGATGACAAAGGTTCCAGTAGTAGGAGTTGGCGGTATCACATCATGGAAAGACGCTGTAGAGTATATACTTGCTGGGGCTAGGGCTGTAGGAGCCTACACGATCGCGCATTTAAAAGGTCCTGAAGTTTATCCCTCGATAATCGATGGAATCAAGAATTATATGGCCAGCAAAGGTTACAAAAGCCTTGAAGAATTCAGAGGGTTGACTATAAAAAAAGTAGATGAAAGGAGGATCAAAAAACTTCAATTGATAACGACTCCTTCGCCTCCTAGGATCAATAAAGAAAAGTGTACGGCTTGCGGCTTATGCGCCAAATCGTGCGTGTATGAGGCAATCGCTATGAAAGAGTATGCCATAGTTGATGAAGCAAAATGTTATGGTTGTGGCTTATGCGCCACCATATGCCCAGTAAACGCCATAAAACTGGAATATTACTCTTAATTTTTAGGAGGTGAAAACCCTTGAAGCTTATAGCTGGTGGCTTAATAGTAACGATGAATCAAAAGAGGGAAATCATAGAGGACGGAGCAGTAGCGATAGAGGACAATAAAATAGTAGACGTAGGTAAGCATGAAGAATTGAAGAAAAAGTATAGAACCGATGAGGTTATGGATGCCAGAGGAAAAATAATACTTCCAGGGCTTATCTGTACTCATACTCACATGCCCTACGTACTTGGCCATAACATGCCAGTGGATCTTTCAAAACTTAAATCCTTCATCGAGTTGTTGACGAAATGGGCTTGGCCGATGCTTGAGGATAAGATAACGAAAGATTACATATACCACGCATCCCTGTTCGCTTGCATGAGGATGGTGAAATCCGGTACCACGTGCATAAACGAGATGGTCGAGGCACCATTCGATATCAAAGGTTGTTTAGATTACTCAGCAAAAGCGGTTGAAGAGATCGGCATGAGGGCAAACATAGCATACGAAGCCACAGAACGCGTGAGCGTTGAAAACGCAAAAGAAGGGATCAACGAAAACCTAAGGTTCGCTAAGAGCTGGAATCAAAAAAATGAATCGAGGATAAGAGGAAGGTTTGGTGTTCATACAGCGTTTACATGCTCTCCTGAGATGCTGAAAGAAGTTCGTGAATTGGCAACTAAGCATAACGCTGGAATCCATATCCACATAGCCGAGAGCACCTACGAGATAGAGTTCTTAAAAAATAAGTATGGAAAAACTTCTGTTGAATTGCTCCATGAAATAGAGTTCTTAGGCCCAGACGTTCTCGCTGCTCATTGCATACACCTAAGCGACAACGACCTTCGTTTGATGAAGCTGAATGAAGTTAGGGTCTCTCACACACCAATGAGTAACATGCTGGGTGCCTGTGGAGTTGCAAGAGTACCGGACATGCTCGATATGGGAATCGTTGTCAGCCTAGGCCATGATTGTTTCTTCACTCTAGACATATTCGAGTACATGAGAGCTGCCTTTCTTTTGCATAAGATACATAGACTGAACCCTTTGGTGATGGCACCCCATCAAGTTCTTGAGATGGTTACGATAAACGGAGCTAAGGCTTTGGGCTTGGAGAGCGAGGTAGGCTCTATAGAAGTAGGAAAAAAGGCTGACATAATCATAGCTAAACCTGTTTCTCCAACACCCGTTAACGCCTTTACGCTTGCCTCTTACCTAGTTAGCGATGTGAATGGGTCCAACGTGGAAACAGTCATAATAGATGGAAAAACAGTAGTTGAGAATGGAAAACTAAGAAATATGGATGAGGATAGAATCGTATCAAAATGTCAAGAAATGACTCTTGACTTATGGAAGAGTAATAATTTGCTCTAATACGGAGGAGAGGTTTTGAGTTTTAGAATCGGAATAGATATAGGAGGAACGTTTACAGACGCCATAGTAATCGATGAAAAGGGCAATATTTCGCTGTTCAAATCCCCAACAACTCCCAAGAACATGTCCTTAGGAGTTTTCGAATGCCTAAAAATGGCTGCAAAGCATCACAAAATGGAACTGAATGAATTTTTATCCAAAGCCTCTCTTTTCGTACATGGAACAACCGTAGCCACCAATACGCTTTTAGAGCATAAAGGGGCTAAAACAGGTTTGATAACCACCAAAGGCTTCAGGGACATAATAGAGATGAGAAGGGCTCATAAGCCCGATCTCTGGAACCTTCAATATCCCCCACCACCCCCTCTTGTTCCTAGGTATCTTAGACTGGGCGTTGCTGAAAGGATCGATTACAAAGGAGACGTACTTACTCCGCTTAACGAGAAGGAAGTATCCGAATCCGTAAAGAAGTTAAAAGAAAACAAGGTCGAATCCATAGCTGTATCCACTCTTTTCTCGTTCTTGAACGACATTCATGAAAAGAAGATTGAAAAAATCGTAAGAAAAGAATATCCGGAGGCTTACGTTTCTATCTCATCCGAGATCCTTCCCCAAATAAGAGAATTCGAAAGAACTAGCGCTACAGTGGTCAACGCTTACATAATGCCCGTAGTGGACAGATACCTAAAGAAGCTGGAGGAAGACCTCCGGAAGAAAGGGTTACTTGCTACGACCTACATCATGCAATCAAACGGAGGAATAATGACCTTTGAAGTGGCTAGGAGAAGACCGATCCATATCATAGAGTCCGGACCGGCCGCTGGAGTTATAGCCTCAGCCCATCTATGAAAAACCCTTGGTACTCTTAATGTTATATCCTTCGATATGGGTGGAACAACAGCCAAGGCAGGTCTGATAAGGGGAGGATTGCCAGAGGTTACTGCAGAGTACGAGGTTGGTGGCGAAGTTCATACAGTGACTTTGACAAAGCGTGGCGGTTATCCGATAAACATTCCAGTCATAGACTTGGCTGAGGTTGGAGCTGGGGGTGGAAGCATAGCTTGGATAGATGCTGGGGGCGCTTTGAAGGTTGGCCCTCAGAGTGCTGGAGCTGAACCCGGGCCCGTATGCTATAGAGCCGGAGGAACAGAGCCTACCGTAACAGATTCTGATCTGATCCTTGGCTTTTTGAACCCAGAGTACTTTTTGGGCGGAGCTATGCCTTTGGATTATAAGGCGGCTTACGAGGCGATAAAGAATAAAATAGCTGACAGGCTAGGCATGGATACAGTGGATGCGGCTTTAGGAATCTATAAAATAGTGAATGGCAATATGGCTGATGTCTTAAAGGTTGTAACGATTCAAAAGGGATACGACCCTAGGGAATTCTTCATGATAGCCTTCGGTGGCGCTGGACCAACCCAT
>JAWCQS010000024.1:0-7894 GCA_038869655.1 Bathyarchaeia archaeon
GCGAGTTCTTTTGCGAGTAGGTAGAGTTCATAAGAGTATACTTTCTATATAGATTCGGAGGTCTATGAAATGGTTTCAGAGGAGGATCGATGCAGGTTTAAGAACTTTGTAGAAATCGGCGAGAAGCGATGGGAGTGGTGCTTCCTCTACAACGCCGAAGTCTCGAAGCTCGATTGCGATAGATGCGGATACAAACCATTGCATGAAGGCACAAAGGATCTGAAAGAGAATTTTTGTTACGTTCAGAAGAGAGCTTGAGGAATATCTAAAAATAAAAAAATTAAAGATAACGAATTCCTTCGTATTTCTCGATGAGGAATCTCCAATTCTCATCTACATGGCTTTCAAGTATTTCCTCAGCTCTTCGTTCAAAGCAACCAGTTCTCTTCTTGCTATTTTATCGAATTTTGGTGAGAACTCCCAGTTTTCTTTTGAGTATATCTTTCTCAAATTCTCTATAAAAGCTATCGAGTTCTTCAGATGCTTCTCGATCCCTCCACTCTCAAAGGTTTTTCCACTATCCAAAAGAACTCTCGATTGCCTAGCCGACCAGTCGCCTGGCATGTCGCTTCCTGGAGTGTAATCTTCAAGGAATTCGTGAAAAGTCTCTTCAGAAATTGTGCACCCAACGTCTCTCGGCTTGCCTGAAGAGTAGGAGCTCTCATCGGGTCCGTAGGCTGGCATGTCGTAGTTGTTCTTGCACAAAGCGGTTACGCATCCTATAGCCAACGCGAAAAGTTTCGCACCATGCTCTAGCACTATTTTTTCTATGCGCTTTATTCCAGGCTCGGAGATGAAGCCAAAAAGAACCACGGTTCTGATATTCGATCCTTTCCTCTCAGCCTCATCAAAAGCTCTAGTAAGCGAGATCTCAGCTGTTTTTCCTGAGGCCTCTGTATCAGGCTTAACTAAGATCACGCTCGAACTTTTTGGAAAATTTAGGAAATCTTCATAAACTATTTTTATATCCCTTTCCTCCTCATCGTGCATCCTGTACGATGGAACGATGTACCTTGGTCTTATCCAAACCTCTCTGAAGCTTTTTCCCAGCTCCCTCAAGGCTTCATGGAGCTCATAGCCTGGACCTGCTCTTAGCACATGTTCGAAGACGATTTCATGCCCATCCTTAAAGACTTCAAACCTCTTAAGCAAGCGAGCGGCATCGTTCGCAACATCCTTGGCAAGTTTTTTCAGCCTATCACCAACTATGTGAGGAAAGCAGCCTATGCTCCTTCCGGCATACGAGTCTATCATTAGAATTCTTGAGCCTTGAGAGAGTAGATCGAGCACTTCGTACACTCTTGTAGCCTTGCTTAGCTCTAGGCTTATCTTTTCTAAGGGGTTGAATTTTATTCCGTAAATCTCAATTATTTCCTCAATCTCTTTAGGAGTGAACTTTATTTCTTCCAAAAAGCCCACGATAAAACTGGTTGTTTGTGGAATAAAAATTTTTCCCTACAAAAATTTAAACAATAGTATTTATGGTTTTTATGGTTCAAGAAGCGATTTAACTTTCCTCAAAAAGCTTCTCAAACCAAGCTAAACTCAAAAAATTTATAGGAAAAACCATAATTTTTATTCTGGAGAAATGCTTTGCCTATCTGCCCAAAGTGTCGTAAATTTATCGCTGAGAGCAAACTTCGGCGCCATAAGAGTCGTTGCGGAAAAAAGCCTAAAGTGAAGAAAACTATCACAAAAGATAACGTAGTTCCAATCGGATTTTAGTTGTTAAAAATCTAGAAAGTAGAAGGCGTAAAATTTTAAAGGATTTTAATTTCTTTGAGGAATTTCTCAGCTATTCTAAATACACGTTTTGCGTTAGAAAAAGCCTCACGAGCATCAGGCTCGTTGAAAATTTCGCTCGGAGCCTTTCCAATGACTTCTAGCCCATACAGGCTTGGTGCTCTTTTACTCGATAAATCAAACGAAATATCGCAAAGCATTGGAATTTCTCGCCTAAACCATTCAGGAAATCTCTCAGATGTTGCATTCAAAACCTTGCTCACGTCGTGCTCCTTCGGATATTCGATTCCTACAGCCCTTAGGCAAGCTTTTAAGGACAATTCTACAGCCTCTTGGCTATATCGAACAACATCTGGATAATCTTTATTCGAATAGCATGCTGATGCACTTCTAAGCCTAACCTCAGCCCTCTTCATGTAATCTTTGGCCAAGTTGGCGAGCTTCATATCTCTAATCGCCTAGCCTCTTCAGGCTTACTGGTAAGAATCCAGTACCACTCACCGGTGGGAAGAATTACTTTTCTTGAGCCCAGGCTTTTTAGTTTTTCTTTAAGTTCTCGAATTTTTTTCTTCATAAAATCGTTCTTATCGTATATTACTATACCCTCCTCTGCTATATCCAAGTAGAATGGATGAGTTATCGAGGCTTCTTCAGGCGTAATGGCTATTGGCTCTAAATTTGGATAAACTTTATGCTTGTTCCAAAGCTCCATTATCGCTTCATCTATGCTTTCAATAGACAAAACTTTTTGGATTATTTTTACCCTTTCACTGTATTCCTTTGGAAGTCCCTCGATTACTAAGAGCAAGTCTATGTCGCTTTCAGGCTTAACGCTACCTCTAGCCAATGAGCCAAAAAGGACTATGGATACGAGTTTTTTACTAAAGAATTGGATAAGCTGTGCTACGGCAAGCTCTAAAACCAGGAGCCTATCTTTTTTGAGTATGGCATCCCTCCACTTATGCCCAGAGAACTCCATCATTAAAACGATAGGATGGACAGCCCTATACTTGCCCCTTTCAATCCTTTCTATCCAACCGCGAGAAGCAAGCCTAGAGAGCACTATGCTTGAAAAGTTTGAACCTAAAACATTTGAGGCCCCCTCATTGGTAAAAGGTAGGCATTCATAAGCTAGAAATAGCCTAGCATACTTTTCGATTAACCAAGGAGGTAAGGCTTTTAGCATTTTGACCTATTTAGTAAAATTAACTAATTTAGTTATAAACTTAATGATTTGAAGCTCAAACGATTGCTCTTTGGTAAGCAATTGAGCTTGAGAAGACTTTAAGTATAACCATGGTTATCAAAAATGATAATCTTAAATATGTAAAAAAGGGAAAATAACCTATGAAAGCCATGGAATTTTTGAAAAAATTAGAGGCCTTAAGGATAAGTGGGATTTAGAATTAAGACCTTTAGTTAGTGAATTACCTTCTTTTGAAGTTGTAGAGGGGGATATCGGTAAGCTATTCAAGCTCTTTTGATAGTTTGTTTTGCTGATTGGCTTTTTGGCTACGTTTTAAATTCGTTTTCAAAGTGCTCCCATGCTCTCTCAATACTCTAAAAGCTTAGCTTTCATTCTAAGCCTTCTCTTCCAACCAGGAAAACTTGCGCCGTAAAGCTTTTGGATAATACTTTTTCCAATCGAAATCGATCTTTTCAAACCATTCTCTGTAAACGCGTGGATCTATGTAACTTTTTAAGGAAGTGCTCAGATTATAGTCCTTAGTTTTTTTCATCAAATTGATTTTTAACTCAAGTCTTCTAACACTTTCCTTTTCTCTCTCAGTCATCTCGGCTTTCCTTAAAGCTTTCAATTTGTTTTTGTACTCTCTCAGTTTAAATTTTCTAGCCCTAGTCAACCTCATCGACTCGAGCTTTTTGATTCGAGATTCAAGGGTCTCAAGCTTTTTGTTTCGCCTAGCTTTAATCCTTTCCTTAAGGAGTTTCAGGCTTTCCAATTTTCTCTGAAGCCTCCCTCTCCAGTTCTTGGGTAAAGTTCTCTTGTGATTGCAAACCATGGCTGCCTGTAGATTTGCCATCGTAGCGAAATACTTTTTGAGGTCTTCAGAAGCTTCTCTGTTTATCTCAACATTTTTCAAGTAGTCGCCAACGGCTTTGGAAGCATTGTAAGTTCTGAAAACTTTCGATGTCAAACCAGGTAGGGCTTCGCTGAGAAAAAGATTTACGCTCTCGGATCTTACGCCATTGAATATCGCAGACTTAGAGTTCGCTATGAATTCTTTTAAATTTTTTACGACCTGTTCTGGGAGAAAAACCTCTTTCTTCCATCTAACTGAGTCTTTTCCAAGAAAATCGAAACTCACCAGATTGTTTTTTCCTATAAAAACGTTATCCTTCGTTAGAGTGGTCGCTCCAACTGTATCCGCCTCGTCATCCTCCTTCTCATCACCGACCCTCATGCTTAACTTATATATCAAATAAGAAACTGTTGCCGTCTTCCTCCGTTTCAAATCTTCGGAATCAAGGTTATCGAGTATGTGGTTTAAAACTTTTTCCAATTCTCTAGCCAGCTCTTTGGCTTTTTCGAATTTTTCAATCTCGCGTTCTTGTTTTATTTTAGAACTGTCAGAAAGCCAGACGTATTTTTTCTTTCCCCTTAATTTATCGTCCCATTTCGCAATCCACATCGAGTCTGGCTCCCATACTATTTCCTTCCAGTTTCCTTCTGGAACTTTGGAATCAGGAGATAGGTTGAGAATTATTTCGCTTTCCTTCACTCCCTTTTTCCATCTACCTCTTAGAGGATGCTTTCCCCTACCCATGAATATGGAGCCGGGCTCTACGACGTAGTTAGAAACTTCCACTCTCTGTCCATCGACTGTGGCATAGCCGTACTTTTCTTTGTATCTTTCCCGAATTTTTTTCCTTTCTTCAGCCAGTCTCTTTCTCTCTTCTTTTGATAGATTAAGCCTATAATTTTTTTCTTTCTCAACCGAACTTATTATTTCAGAAAAATCTATGTCTTCCGGTGAGATCTTTTCTTCAATACCTAAAGCTTTAGCGAAGTCGTCAAAAAAGTTTCTTAAAAAAACTTTTTCTTTAACATAATCCGTACCCAACTTTTTTACCCAAGCCACGGCCATCTCTTCTTGTTCTGGAGTTAAAAAAATCTCTTTACCTCTAAAGAGGATACGAAAACCTTTTGCCTCGTACTTAGGCACTAAAACTCCGTTATGTGATAGCTGTTTCATTGTCCAAACCTCTTTGACTTTATTCTCTTCGTCCAGCAGCCTTATGAGCGAATGGGAGGAAACTCCGAGGTTAATTGCTCTGAACGTGAATTAATTCGGGGCTCGTGCTGTAGCGTGTAAACCATATTAGACCACTTGTTATCATGCCTTCAGTCATGTTCTTATATTTTTCTGAGTTCTTAGCCTTTATCCTTTCCCTACATCTCAGCTATAAAATCCCTATTTAAAAGCGACAGCGGAATAATATAGAGCAAAGCCTTATGCAAGTAGTGTTACTTTTATATAGCCGTAAATTTCCTCTATAACTTAATTTTCATCCTTGGTTATTATATCTTCAACACCGTTTGCTAAGGCAATACCGGCTATTAAAACATCGATTACATTAATCGGCTTTCCAGCTTTTAAAAGGCTACTCATAACTTGTGCTGCTTTATCCAATGAATCTTCATCGAACGTTAGTAACAAGCAATCCTTTCCCCCAGATGTGGCTATCAGTAAATCCAAGTCCGATAATGTGTTTCCTTCCAAAAGCGCTTTGGCTTTTAACTCAGCCTTATTACTTCTGATTTTATGTCGCTAACAGTAATCCATTGAAGAACTCCCTCCAGCCATAGATACTCCCTTAAATCTCCTTTTTTGTAAAGAACTCATCTCCAAACTTAAAGGCTATGGCTTCGATAGAATTGCTTTGTACAAAGAAACGAATCTATGCACGAAGAATTAAATATTGATTGGAGAGAATCTAAATGCAACTGTGTTCTTTAAGAAAATGACCGGGAGCTTCAAACTATTAAAAATTTTTGAAAGATTAACAAGTTCCTCCTTTAACTTCTCTGCTAAGCAAACTGGATATATGAGTAGATTTTCTCTTTCGAACCTTTCTTCCATGGTAAGCAAGACTGCCCTCTTAAAATCGAACTTCTGAATTTCCTTAAGGAATTTTTTAGCATCTTCCTCTGAACCTTTCTCCTTGACCTCTATTGGAATTATACTTTTCCACTTGCAAAATCAAATCTATCTCTTTTTTATCACTTCTTAGATAAAACTCGGCATCAAGTCCGTTCGCAGCATAAGTTTCCAAAACTTTTCCAAAATCTTTTTCAAAAACTTCTCTAGAAACAGAATAGATTAGCGAAGAAGTAGCAGTATAGTATTTTTTAATTTTCTGGATGGGGATAGAATCCTTCTCTATTCATTGAGTCGCTTACTTAAACTCCCCTAGCCTTAGCCACCTTTCTTATGGGCTTAGTGAGTATTGGCTTCTCTCTCAATATTCCTTCAGGCCTATAGATTATTATTAAAAGCATGATGATTCCTAGCAGGATGTACTCAAGCCAGGTTGCCTCAAAGGGCAGTCTTAGAAGGGCTGTTATCTCGAACTTGTAGGTTATTAACAAAATCTTTATGGCTACGAAAGCCAAAACTCCTAGGAGGACGCCAAGGTTGTTTCCGGCTCCACCCAGCAAAACCATTAGAATCGGATAAAAAGTCCACTCGATCCTACTGAAGCTTGTGGCTATAACGTTCACTGAGAAAAGTGAGTAGAGAGCCCCTCCGAGTGAGGCTATAGAAGAGCCCACAGCCATCGTTTTGATCCTAAGCCTCATAAGGTTCTTTCCGTAGGCTTTGGCCACGTTTTCGTTTTCTCTCATGGCTCTAAGAACCCTTCCGTAGGGCGAGTTGAGGAGCCTCTCGATAAAGAGGTAGGATCCAAAAGCTATAAGAAGTACTAGCGCTATGAAGGCCACTATCCTCTGCTCTCCTGGTACGAAGGCGAAGACATCAGGGATCGATACTCCATAATAACCTCCTATAAGGTCTACGTTGTAGTATGAAAGCAATGAGGCGACTTCGCTTATGGCTAGGAGTGTCATCGCCAAGTAGTCCTCAGATAGCTTTGCGCTTGGGAGGATGAATAGGGCTCCTGTAATTCCTCCTAAAGCTATGGCTAAGAGCAAAGAAGCCAAGAGGATCGTTATGCCTAGAATAGGGTCTTTAGCTATCGCTTCGTTGAAGATCGACTTAACCTTCCCGCTGGCTTCGATTATTCCGCCCTTGATTCCAAAGAGTTGCATCAGTATTCTGTTAACTATTCCGCCTACGGCTATCCCACCCATCAGAACCGCTAGGGCTCTTCCAAAGTTTGGAATTCCGCCATAACCATACTCGATGTTGAGGCTCAGAGCGACTATGGCGTATAGACAAAACCAAAAGATTATGTTTAGGATCAGGTACTCCATAGAAATCTTCTCCAATCAACTCCCATAACGCCTTTAGGAGCGAGTATCAAAGTTAGGATTAATATGGTCAGAGAGATTACTTTAGCGTATAACAGAACGCCAGCTCCGAAAATCGATGCCAGCTCGAAAGTGATGAGCGATTCCGAGACGCCTATGACATAGCCGCCCACTAGAGCCCCATAGATGCTCGTCAACCCGCCAACTATGCTGGATGCGAATATCGAAACCAGGATTATGCTCCCGCTGGCAGGGACTATCTCTTGTCTAAAAGGAAGAAGGTTACCAGCAACAGTCGCCAAAGCGCCCGAAAGGAACCAAGAGAAAGCTCGAGTGTACTCAACATTTACGCCCATTATCTCAGCTAGAGATGGGTTTTCCATTGAGGCTCTGAGGGCTATCCCAAACTTCGTTTTGTACAAGAGAAGGAAAAGCGATAGAAGCATCAGGGCTATCACTATGGCTGAGACTATAAATATGGCAGGGCTTCCAGCAAGCTCAAAGTCGTAGGGCGTGAATATAAACTTTCTAGTGGCTTTTCTCGTTATCACTCCCAAGTACTCTGAGTAGGCTCCAAAGCTTCCCAACATTATTAAGTCGATTGCCAGAGTTGCGATCATCAGTACAACGATCCTAGTTCCTCGAGCGATCATTGGCTTCAGGATTCCCAAGTATACGAGAGTTCCAATAAGCCCTCCG
>JAWCQS010000025.1:0-7844 GCA_038869655.1 Bathyarchaeia archaeon
CCAATGAGAAAATTAACGATGCGTGGAATTGGGTTAAGGAGCGTTCTTGAAATTAAAGGCTTTAGAGTCATTGAAACTTATCCCGGAGGAGCTCAGGATTTGCTTGGATTGCCTAGAAAAAAGTATGGAATAGAAAGGCTTAGGGATGGGCTGATAAAGTTTGGAATCAGGGGCGATGTTTTGAATGCTAAAATCACCGATCATGAACTGGATGCCATAACATCGGCTTTGGTAGGAAAGATGTTCCTTGAAGGAAATTTTATTGCTATTGGAGATCCAAGTGAAGTGATGATGATTTTGCCCAGAAAACTTTAAAGCGCGTTCCTTCATCCAAAGCTTAATGAGTTAAGCTTTATTTTATGGTTCATATATAAAAATTAAAACTTCAGGATGCGAAGAAGTATGACTAATATAGATTATAAAGAATTATCGGAGAAGTTGGTAAAGCTTTTAGAATTAAACTCCAGTCCGATTTCAGTTAATATTTTGAAGAAAGAACCAAAGGATCTAAAGAGAGCAAACAGAACGGGTGCGGTTTGTGGTTTTTGGGGTCGTTCAGAAAAAGAATCTTTCTATGCTTCAGCTTCGGATCATCTCGATTGCCCGATCGGAGCCGAAGTGGTTGGCTTTACTCTAGATGAGGGGCGCAAAAAGTCTAGGGATAAGATATACTGGATGATGATCGAATCTGGAGTTATGAGCAAAAAGGCTTTAAAAAATTGGAAGAGAAGTATGCCCAGACTTAGGCAAGAAAAAACCAAATTCATAGCCTATGAGCCTTTGGCATTATCGCATAAGGATCCAGATACAGTTATACTTAAGTGTAAACCATTTCAAGCCATGCTTTTGGCTTCAGCTGCTGGGAAAGAACTTGGAAAAGAAACGCTTGTTCTGAGCAATTTTCCTGGTTGCTGTATAATACCAGTAGCTTATAAGAACAATGAGATAGTGATAAGCTTAGCATGCGATGGTTCAAGAAAGCTCATGCCGATCAAGGCCGATGAATTGCTAGTTGGAATTCCTGGAAAGAAATTGGCTAAACTGGTAAAAGAGCTCGAAGAATTTGTTGAAGGAAGAGAAAAATTCGAAAAATTTTTTGAATAGAGAGGCCCTATTCTATTGCCTTTTTTAGATCCAACTCAAGGATGTCCGTTGCACCCTTTCTTTTCAATAAAGGAATAAGCTTCACTATGTCGTTCTCTGGAACAACTGTCTCGATGGCGTACCATTTGCCATCTCCTCCATGCAATGAAGAAATCGTTGGACTCTTCATCGCCGGAAGGGCTTCGATGACTTCGTTCAACGCATGCTCTGGCACGTTCATTTTAAGCAGTTTTAAACCTCTGGCGCTCATCGACCCTTTCAAAACAGTGATCAAGCCATGGATCTTCTCTCTTTTTGATGGATCTTCCAGGCTTTTTTTGTTAGCGATTAGCCTAGCGGTCGATGAGAAAATTTTATAGATTATTTCCCAATCGTTCTTCTCCAGAGTCTCGCCAGTCTCTGTGCATTCAACTATCAGATCAACATCGCCTATGAAGGCTTCAGTGGCTCCATAGGATCGAATGAATCTATAGGCTAGACCGTTTTTGATTATCCTTTTCTCGATAAAATTTTTTGTTATGTTTTCAAACTCCGAGGCCGCTATAACTTTTTTGTTCTCTCTAACTATTATTTTTTTAAATTCTTCAAGAGCTTCCTCCTCAGAGGCTTTGCTACTATCCTTTAGCTTTATTCCGTATTTTTTTGGAATCGCCAAAACTACGTTCACTTTTCCGAACTTTAAGTCCAATAACTCCTCAACATCGACTCCGTGCTCGATTATCCAATCCTTCCCTGTTATCCCCAGATCATACTTTCCCTCCTCTATCAACGGAGGAATGTTTTGAGCTCGGTATATTTTCATCTCGATCTCTGGATCGTTTGAAAACACTATGTAGGATCTTTCACCCTTTATTCTAAGCCCATAACCAGCTTGGTTTAAGAGCGATCTGACGCTTTCCCACAGGTGACCTTTGGGCAAAGCCATTTTTAACATAGCCATTTTTAAGAGCCCTCCTAGATTAGATTGATTATTCTTGAGCTCCAACCCTGAAGGGTGTTGGGTTTCTTGCTCAATCCCTTTCTAATAAACTTATTGATAAGAATCTTAATAAAAGTATTCTCTGCTCTGAAAACACCAAAAACTAAGAGAAAAAGGCTATAAGTTTATAAAACTTTAAATAAGTTGTAACTATATGATATTAAAACGTAAAAGTTCACAATTTTTAATTTTATGGTGAAAAATTTGAGAAAGTCGCTCGGAACTTTAATAGCTATCTTTTTAATTTTAGCCCTTCTACCTTCAATCCCTAAAGCGTTGGCAGTATTCGATTTTAGAGTTTTAGCTTCTCCTTCATCGAGGACTACAACGCCCGGTGGAGTCGTTGAGTACTTAGTTGAGGTTGATTTGTTAAGCCCTCCAAGCAAAGAGGTGCAGTTGCTAGTTTCTCCATGGACGCTTGAGCTTGAGGGATTCACTTTCACTTGGAGTGTGAGTAGTGGCTTTCCACCTTTTTCAGCCATTTTACGCGTAGCCGTAAGCCCTTTAAAGCCTCCAGGCACGTATACGATACCAATATCTGGACATAATCCTGAAGTTGGTTTTAGAGGAAAAAGCGTTAAGCTCACAGTTTTGCCGGCTGTACCGACTACAGATTGGGAGCTATCAAACCCAACGCTTACTCCTTCGGCTCCAAAGGTTGGAGACTCTGTTACGTTTAAGGTTAGGTTGAGAGCTCTTGGTACAACTTCTCCGTACCCACAAGCAGTTAGAATAGTTGCGATTCTTGATGGAACTGCGATAAGCGGAGGGACTATAAATTATCCAGGTCCTACCGGGTTGATGATGACCGTGTCATCGACTCCTCCTTGGAAAGCTAAAGAGGGGGCGCATACTATAACTTGGATCGTCGATCCTTCGCCTTATGGGTACGATGATCCAAATAGATTCAACAACGAAGTAAGCCTCCCATTCACGGTCGAGCCTATTATTAAGCCGTTCGATTTCAGTCTCTCGGTTATTCCAGATTCCCGAACGATAAAGGCTGGGGAGTCAACAACGTATTCGGTTGAAGTAAGTTTAGAGGAAGGAGAGGCTCAACCAGTTTCGTTATCCCTATCAGGCTTTCCAAGTGGAGTGACCTATTCCTTCGATCCTGCCGAATCCGTTCCGACGTTTATCTCAACATTAGAGATAGGTACGCTCTCGAACACTCCTGTCGGAACCTATGAACTCGTGATATCGGCTTCTGGAGGTGGAAAGGTTAAAAAGGCTGAGATAACGCTAATCGTTACGAGCCCGATTGAGAAAGACTTTAAAATCTCTGTTAACCCGTCGACGCAAACGATAACGCCATCGCAATCGATCACTTATTTTGTAGACATAGAGCCCATTGGAGGGTTCGATTCTTCAGTAGAGTTGGCCGTATCAGGTTTGCCGGCTAAGGCTTCAGCATCTTTCAACCCAGCTTCAGATGTCCCTGCTTTTTCTTCCAAATTAACCGTAGTTACTGATTCTTCAACTCCGCCTGGAACTTATGTTCTAACAATTTTCGCTTCTGGAGGTGGAAAGACTCATTCGATTACCGCTACCCTGATCATCCAAGAAATCAAGGCCCCTGAAGCTCAATTCGATTTGCTTAAGCTGTTGCTCAAAGAAAACAATCTATTACTGATAGTTTTAGGAGTAATTATAGTGATCCTTTTGGCATTGTTGATTAGAAAAAGGCGTAGATCTTAAGTTTACGCTTCTAGTGAAGTCTGTACATAGATTTACGATTAGGTTGCGCTTACACGATCGATAAAAACTCCAATAGTACTCTTAATTATTTTCACTCAACTTCCTTTTTAGCTTTAGGCTTAAGTGGTTTGAGCAGTATTACATCTCCTACACTAAAAATATCCTCAAAACGGATTAGTGTTTCTTTTTCTTTATCGAAGCCTATTAACAGAGCTAACTTTCCATCCTTCTTGGAAAACATTATTTCCTTAACAAAGCCCACTTTTTTTGCTTCGTAGTTGTATACTTCTTTATCCATCAAATCGTCGATTTTGTAATATCCCTCTCTTTGAGGTTTTAATTTTTCAGCCTCCATTTACCATTCCAACCATTCAAGTATTTCTACAGCCCAAGAGTTAAAAAGTTTACCCTCTTTCCTTTAAGCGATACGTAATTCATTCATCGATAAGTTTGACTAAGGCTTCAGAGACCTTATCGAGAGCGACTTTAAGCTTTTCATAAGCTATCGCATAGGATATCCTGACGTATCCCTCTCCACACTTTCCAAAAATGCTTCCAGGCAAAATCATCACGCGCGCTTCTTTCAAAAGATGCGCGGAGATTTTTTCCGAACTCATTTTAAACGCCTTCATGCTTGGAAATATATAGAATGCCCCTTTTGGCTTGATAGCTGAGACCCCATTCATTTCAATCAATCTTTTGTAGACGAAGTCCCTCCTTCTGGCATACTCTTCTCTCATGCTTTTAACAGAGTCCTGAGGCCCTGTTAAGGCTTCTATGGCGGCTTTTTGGATGAAGGATGTGGGGCAAGTGGCATCGTACATTTGATGCTTTAACATTTTTGAGATCGTTTCTTCCTTTGCTACGGCGTATCCAATCCTCCAACCAGTCATAGCATAGGTTTTAGAAAATCCGTTTATGGTTACCACTCTATCCTTTAATCCATCCAAAGATGCTACACTAATATGCTCTCCTTCATAGATCAATTTTTCATAAATCTCATCCGAAATTATCGTTAAGTCATGCTCAACAGCAAAATCGGCTATTTCCTCTATCTCATCCTTGGTAAGTACAGAGCCCGTTGGATTATTTGGAGAGTTGATGATGATCGCTTTAGTTTTTTTGCTCAAACTTTTCTCAAGATCCTCTATCGACGCCTTAAATTCATTCTTCTCGCTCGTACCGACTTCTACTGGAATTCCTCCGGCTATGCTTATCGCTGGTGCGTAAGCGCTCCAGGCTGGGGTTGGAATCAAAACTCTTTCGCCTCTTTTCAATAGAGAAGAAAAAGCGAGATGAAGCGCCTGCATACCTCCCAGAGTGACCATTATCTCAGTTTCAGGGTTCGCCTCTATGCGATTCTCCTCTTTGAGCTTCTTTGCTATGGCCTCCCTGAGCTCAAATAATCCAGCGTTAGATGTATAATGAGTAAAGCCCTCATCCAATGCTTTTTTTGCTGCATCTTTGATGTTTTTAGGCGTATCGAAGTCTGGTTCACCAATACCAAGGTTTATAACATCTGGCATTTTGGAGGATATCTCAAACAAAAGTTTTCTTATATCGGGTCCCGAAGGTTCACTCAACTTTTTTGAAAGCCCCAATTAAAACACCTAACAACCCTTAGAATTAATTCCAGTCATCTAGATAAAAGTTTAACTATCTATTTCGATTCTCGATCTATCGAAAAATTTCATAATCGCTTTATATAGCCTTCTCAAAATACTCGCTCGGTGATCAACTATGCAATTTGTATGCGGGATCCTGGGTCATAAACTGAGGAATTCCATAGAGATCTTTGATGATAGAAAGGGATTCTATGAGATAGAGTACGTTAAAGTTTGTGAGAGATGCGGAGAGATAAATCCGAGGACAATAGACCTTTATAGGTACATCGGACTCCTATTCTAAACTTAAAAATTAAGGTTTCCAAGAATTATTTCCGACACCCCTAGCCTATATGCGTCTTCAACAATCGCCTTAACCATGGCGTTTATCGCATGCCTAAATCTTCTTTGTCTAATCCTGTAAAACCTTCTAAGCTTTATTGAAGCTTTAGCGTTGTTCACTCTTGCCAGCCTACTCTGCTCTTTTTCTATACGCTTATTCCAATACCACCATTCCGCTAGAATCGTTTTGCCAGAATATGCTATTGGATTTTTTAAGCCTTGGAGCCGTAGCGTTGCCAAGTTTATTACGCCTAAATCTATGTAGAGAGGCTTGTTGCCTTCACGCCTTGAAAGCTTCTCGAGTTTAACAGCCATAAAGCCCCTCCACGCCTCATCAACGCCATCATAGATTATTTCAAGCCTTCCCTGCTTGCCAATCCACTTTAACTTGCCTTTAATCCTAAGCCTCAAGCCCTTTGGAAGCTTTAGAAAGCCTTTCTTAAGCCTGTAGCAATCGTTCCTTACGATTATTCTAAGCTCACGCTTTCCATTCCTTTTCCAATACCTAGGCATGGATACACACTTTCCTTGCCTTCCAAGCCTTTTAAGGCTTAAGCTTTTCCAAGCCTCATTATTCTTGTTCATGATTTGCTGTACCGTAGCCGAGCCTATTATCGAAGCGTATTTTTCATGAAGGCTTTTTGGATACCATGAAAACTTATTGTAGCGTATATAGGCTTGCCTACGCTCAAAGTTCAATTCGTTCCAAAGCCTAGCGCAATCATTGCCAAGCTTCCAAAGAGCTTGATTGCCTTCAACTACGAAAGTATTTGTTCTTTCCATTTGATGTATTTAATTTAAAGCCTAATGCCATTCATCCCACGAATAAAACCGTGGGCTTTCTGGTAAGTTATGTTAGATGTGTAAACTCTACAGAAGATTGATAGGATTAAACTTAACCGATGCCTTTTTATAATCAGGTTTTCAAGAATGAATTTGGGGATGAAGTGTGGGAGTTGATCTCGGAGATCTGATCTCTAGAAATAAAATATCTCTGGAAGATTTATCGGGCAAAGCGATAGCGATAGACGCTTACAACGCCATCTATCAATTTTTATCGATAATTCGTGGAATTGCTGGAGAGCCTTTAAAAGATAGGGAAGGAAGGATTACCAGCCATTTGAGTGGGCTATTCTATAGAACTGCGAACTTACTAGAAAGTGGAATAAAACCAGTTTATGTTTTCGATGGAAAACCTCCATCCCTTAAGGAAGTGGAAATAAAAAGGAGGATGAAAATCAAAGAGGAGGCCATCACAAAGTATGAGGATTCTCTAAGAAAGGGCGATCTGGAAGGAGCTAGACGCTATGCTCAAATGACTTCAAAGATAAGTGATAGCATGATTGAGGATGCTAAACGCTTATTGGATGTGCTTGGTGTGCCTTGGGTACAGGCTCCTTCAGAGGGTGAGGCGCAAGCGACTCACATGGCTATAAATGGTGACGTTTGGGGAGTTGCAAGTCAAGATTATGATTCTTTGCTTTTTGGCTCACCAAGGCTCGTAAGGAATTTAACGTTAAGCGGGAGAAGAAAACTCCCTAGAAAGGATGTTTACGTTGAAGTTGAAGTTGAGCTCATAGAGCTCGATAAAGTTCTTAGAGAACTTGGAATAACTCGAGAACAGCTTGTGGATATCGGCATACTGATCGGGACTGACTTTAACCCTGATGGGATAGAGGGGATAGGTCCGAAAAAGGCTTTGAGGGTTATCAAAGAAAATGGAAGGCTCGAAGCCGCAGTCGAAAGGCTCAACATCACTGGAGGAGTTGATGAATTAGTCAAGATAAGAGAGATATTTCTAAACCCTGAAGTCTCATCGGATTATAGAATTGAGTGGAAAACCCCGAGTATAGATGATGTAATAGGCTTCCTATGCCATGAAAGGGATTTTTCAGAGAGTAGAGTAAAAAATACTTTAGATAGGATCATGCTTGGAATTAGAGAAGCAAAAGCAAAAAAAACTCTTGAAGCTTTTTTCAGGTAAATATCATTCCAATTGCCGTAAGGATTTTCTTGTTTCACTCTTAGATGAGGTTTTTTGCTAGGGTTTGATTTGGCTTGGATAAATGATTTCTTTCCAAAGCTTTAGTATACGTATACTAAACACCAACAGCCTA
>JAWCQS010000026.1:0-7833 GCA_038869655.1 Bathyarchaeia archaeon
TGTGGCATCTATTGAGCTAGAAGATTTTGTTAATTTTATTTTTCTTCCAAGTTTATTGCTGACTTCTTTAGAGATTTCTTTTAAGGAAATTCTGTTTAGATCTTCTTTGGTTAACATTACTTCCAACTCTTCTCCTCCCGCCATCACAATGCCCTGTTCGATCAATGATAGAAGAAAATTCGTATACTCGGAAGTCTTTGTGAAGCCTTTAAGCTCTTCTCCTAATCTTGCAAAGGTTTCCTCAATCAGTTTCTTTTTTTCAGATAGGATATTCCAGTTTGCACGAATTTTAGCGCTGGTGATAATACTTTCTGATATCCTTCTTGCTTTTTCTTCGGCTTCCTTGATTATAAGATTTGCTTCCTCTTTAGCTTTTTCTTCAGCCTCCTTGACTTTATTTTTCATGATTTCTTCGGCTTTAATTTTTCCATCATTGATTAACGATTTGGCTTCCTCCTCAGCATCGCTTAGGATTTTTTTGATTAAAGTTTTGTTGGCTTGATAATCCATTCGATGAGTCACCTTAAAGCTTGATTATTTCCTTCAATACCTCCCTCACAGCGCTCTCAACTCTACCTTTGGCTTTTTCAGTCAATTTTTGGACTTTTGTTTCAGAATCTTCCATTATCCTTTTTGCTTCTTCTCCGGCCCTTTTTTCGGCGTTCTTGAGTATCAATTTCGCTCTTTCCCTTGCTTCGCTCAACAATCTCGAAAGAATTTCTTCGGAAGATTTTAATGCTCTTTCTTCAGCCTCCTTTATTATAAGATTTGCCTCTTTGCTGGCGTTGCTCATGATTTCTTCAGCTTTTTTTTCAGCATCAAGTATTTCTTTAAATACTTCATCGGCCAATTTCTCTACCATCCATCATCTATCGATTTATTTAAATTTTTCATCAAATTCATTTTTAAGTTTTGAATTGCTCAAGTATTTCATTCTTTTCGATCATTCTATCGCAGTAATGGCATCTGAGTCTTAAAGGCTCGATCCCTTCTATACGGAACGTTGGCATGATCGGCTCTCTTACGTTAGTGATACAGACTGGGTTTGGACATCTTATTATGTTTTTTATGACGTTTGGAAGCCCCACTTTCTTTTTAGCAAAAACCTTGTAGCCCCTAATGATATTGATCGTTGCTTTTGGGGCTATTAAAGCAATTTTGTTCACTTCATCCTCTTTTAACTCTCTGTCCTCTATCTTCACTATATCTTTTTTCAATAGCTTGGAACTGGGGACGTTCATAACCACGCTTACGGTATATCCTTCTCTACCGTTTATGTTTAGAATTCTAAGTACATCCAAAGCGAAGCCTGCTGGAATATGATCGATAACTGTCCCATTCTCTATTTTCTTTACATGAAGCTCCTTTTCGTTGGACATGCTCGAATCTCCTAAATTACGCCTTATAGATTTTATAAAATTAAATGCAATCGTTTATAAAACCCTTATTCCTCATAATACTTACAAAGGATGGATGCTTTGGATTGAATTTCAAAGGAAGGGACGTAATCTCTATTAAAGACTTTAGCAAGGAAGAAGTAGATTACATCTTAGATAAAGCTAACTTGATGGAGCCTTTGGCAAGAAAAAGCTCTAACATGCTTCAAGGAAAAATCATGGCAACTTTGTTCTTTGAGCCTAGCACGAGGACAAGGCTGAGCTTTGAGACAGCCATGTATAGACTTGGGGGTTCGGCGATAGGCTTTGCTGAATCGAGAGGAACTTCGGTTGAGAAGGGGGAAAATTTAGCAGACACCGTAAGAACTGTTGAGAATTATGCTGATTTAATCGTTATAAGGCATCCGCTGGAAGGCTCTGCTAGACTGGCCGCTGAGTTTTCAGAAATTCCTTTAATAAACGCTGGATCTGGAGCTGAGGAGCACCCTACTCAAGCTATGCTTGACTTATATACTATAAAAAAAGAGAAAGGAAGCGTTGATGGCTTAAGCGTAGCATTGGTTGGTGATTTGAGGTATGGAAGAACGGTTCATTCTTTAGCCTATGCACTTTCGCTTTATAAAATAAACCTGTACCTAGTTTCCCCTGAATCATTAAAAATGAGACGTGAAGTGCTGGAAGTTATTAACGAGAGAATAAATGTAAAAGAGGTTAACAGTCTGAATGAAGTACTTCCGGAGGTCGATGTCATCTATATGACTAGAATTCAAAAGGAAAGGTTTGCCGACGTTTTGGAATATGAAAAAGTCAAGGGATCTTACAGATTGAGCCTGGAAGATTTAAAAGAAGCTAAAAAGGACGTTATCATTATGCATCCGCTTCCACGCGTAGATGAAATCGATTATAGAATTGATAAAACCTCTTATTCGAGATACTTCAAACAGGTTTGGTATGGATTAATAACTAGGATGACTCTTTTAGCTTTGGTTTTAGGCGCTATAAGATAAGTGCTGTTTAGAGATATTGATCGAGACATTTTTCTTATATATAAAATGATGAAAACTTAGGAGAGCTGCATCAATGCTCATGGGCATCCTACAAGTGTCGGAGCCGGCAAGCAGCTATGACCTACATTAAGCTTGATGGAGTTTAAACTGATTTTTCAGTTTTTAATATCTTCACAGCCTCTTTAAAATTTCTGTGAAAGGAGTAAAAAAGCTTAAACTTTAAAGATTTTGAATTTTGCTAAGTAAACTTTGGATGGTGGTATACTCTTCTATTGATTGCGAACTTTTTCGCCTGGGGCCAAATCTTTAATGGTTTGTATGCTGCCGAAGAATGCCCCCATTGTTCTATATCGATGAAGCCGCATCCTGGGCATTTAACTAAAATTCCAGGGAATGTTTTATCGCAATTCACACAATATGAAAAGTCTTTTGAGTATGTGAAAAATTTCATGTTTTTTGAACAAATCTCCCTGGATAACTTCAACAACGTTTCACTATCATGCTCAGCCGGCGTCAAAGTTATAATTGATAAGCTTCCTCCATCGATCAATGCTTGAAATTTGCTTTCCGTTTCTAGTCTTTCATTAAGAGGGATCTTTGAAGTGAGCGGGACTAACGGGACATCGGTATAATACGGATGGCTTTTTATGCCTTCGGTTATAGCTTTATCCATTCCATACTTTTCAACATCAAGTTCAGCGAGCCTAGAAGAGGCTTCGTCTCCTGGACATTGGGCTAGAATAAACCTCATGTTAAGCTCTTCAGAAGCCTCTTTACAGTTTTCTGAGAGTTCTTCAATTAATTTAAAAGCAAACCTAACTGATTTGTCACCAGTGGATAGACTGCTTCCAGTATGGGCGATTACTGCTTCATTAAGCCCTAGAAAGCTTACAGCATAACTAGCGTTTTTTGTATAAAAGTAGGGTTTTTCACCTTTAATACCTGAAAGCAACGGCAAGAGCGATTTATTAAATCTGTCCTCTATAAAATTGAGTTTTACTTGAAAGATTTCGGCTATTGTTTTGAATAAATTTCCAATGGTTCCAAAAAATCTTTCGTCACTTCTATGAGATTCGTAAGCGATCCTAGGAAGGTTAATGAAGACCGTACCCATGTTACCAGTCCTCAAACAATCCATTTCCCAGTTTTTCAACCACTCATCACTCAATTTTAAGCCAGTTGAGAAAAAACTTTCTTTTTCATGATCCTTAATGAAAGCAAAATAAACGGAGCAATGCCTATTGATCAGTTCATGGATTTTTAAGAGTAAGCTTTCAAAATTTTTATCCTTTAGAACGCTTGGCCTCAGCTTAAATATTAAACGGGGGTTTATCAAAGGCTTATTTTTTGAGGCTTCAAGGGCCGCATTAAGGAACTCTTCTAGCATAAGACACGCTTCTTCCTCGAAATCTCCATAAACTCCTTTAGAACATATGGCTTCTTCATCTTTTAAAAAACTGGGAATAACGAATTCGAAATTGAAAGATAGAGATTGATTCATGGACTCAAAATGCGTATCCTGGCGGGAATTCGCTAAAAAAAGATAAAAAACCTCTTTCAGATCTTCTTTTCGTTCGGTTTCTAAAAAAGGTGCCAGAAACACATTGAACATATCGAATGACTGTTCGTTAGAAATTTCGTAGGAGCTTAGTTTACTAAATGATTGCAGAGCCGCTAAAACTTCTTTAAGAGTTTTTGGTTTTTTCACAAAAGGGAGACCAAATTTAGTTAGATAGCGAATATCATGTTGGACTTCACTAGGCCTTAAAACCCATGAATCTAAACCCTCTACATGGAGTAACCCTGAAAGATGGGCATCAGCCGTTTCACGAGGCAGACAGTTAAGAAGTACGTATTCCTCCATAACCGAAGATCCTGCCGCCCCTTTTACAGTTTCAACGCTCAATTTTTGTTCACTTACTTTCTCGAACAACTTCGTAACATCGTAAACGGGCATACCCAATCTGGTTAGCTTGTGTCTATACTCCTCAAGCTTTCTTTCGATCAAAATGGTGTTTACAAATTCTCTGATAAGCGGAGCTGTTAAATAAGTTATTTTCGATCCTAGCAAACGTTTTTCTGCCTCAGCGGCTATGCTTTCTGCGAGTTCTTGGGGAACTCCAGCCTCGGTTATTAAAGATTTCACTATTTTACTCCTATCGAATTCTTCTATCGCCAACCTCGAGGTTCTTACGAATAATTTGCCTCTTTTAACGGCGATGTATTCTTCGATGTTCATAGCAAAGTCAACGACCATCTTCCCTAGATCCGTTATAATGTATTTTTTTGATTCCTTGTCCATCCTCACGAGCCCTGGTTCAACAACGCTTCTTAAATGATAAACGAATTTTCCGGCATCTCTAATCGGATCGAGCTTAACATTAAGCATTATTTCGATATAGGAAAGTGGGCCCTTTGTCGCTAAGAGTCTAAGTATTTGCATCCTAGTAACGGATGAGGCTGCATCAAAAATAGCTGAACTAATTTTCTCGGGTACTTTAGACAAGCAAGATCACTATCGCTATCTAATCTTAAAGTATGATAGCCTACTCTAAAAAATTAGAGTGATTCCTCTATATTACGTTTTCCATTTAACTTGGGCTATTCTAAATTTTATAAAAACATGCCGTATAACTCTATGCGAGCTTAAGTGACCCCAAACGAGGCTTCTGCTCTTGGGGCTCTCGAATTTAGGAAGAGCAATTTAAGTTGACATTGAAAGCAAAAAATCCCGGCGTTCAATTGAGTAACTCTACTTTTTAAACATTTATATTCTAATTTAAAGGGTTTAAGTCATCAAATATGGCTAAAAATTAACAAAATTATATCATAAAGGATCAGTTGACCAGCGCAATGAATGAATACGAATATTTATATTTTCTCTCTCCATATATTTTTGTCTACCACAGGCATGATATTGTGGTGCGTACGTGCCCAGTAGCCTTGCATCACGCAAAGCCTCATTATCCAGATTCGTTAATATCGATTTGGGGGGTTTATACGAAACTAAGTTATTTCGTTTAAATGTTTCGTAATAATGGAGAGAATTTTTGCTGGTGCCTGTATGAAAGTTAGTGGAGAGATAGTTTACATTCATATTTATGACATAGGTGGCGATATAGAAGTAACTAAATTGGAGAAGATAATGAATAGACTTCCTGAATATCAAGGATTAAAACATGAAAGAACTATGCCAAAGTACATCTCTATAACCCCGTCCCCAATTTTTGTAAACCTAGGGAAAAGAAAAGTAAAAGTTTTGGAAAAAGAATTTGAAGTTACAGTACAAACGAGGATATATTCCATAGGAGCTCTGACTGTCATACTTAGGTTTCCGTTTTCAGATGAGTTTGAAGAGCTCATCAAATACTCAAGTCCGTTTAAAGTTATTTACCAAGGTAGAGAAATGGACTTACAACGCCTTTCTGGAATTTTTGCTAAGAAAATTGTTGAAGATATGAAAGAGAGCATAACTCCATACTATCAGGCTGAAGAAAAGCCCGAGCTCTACACGATTTTTTGCATCTCTTCCATTCAAAATGGGAATTCTCCTAACGAATTCATTGAAAATCACAAAAACCTCATAACTTGTTTGCTTAGAGAAGAGAGAAATCTAGAAAAAATATCGAGTGATGAAGTGAGCGAGGCGTTAAAGTACAGAGTATCTTACTTTAACGATGATGCTACGATAATCGATTGGGGAGCAAGCCTAATCTTAGAGCCCAGCGGCAAATATGAGGATTACCTCCTTACCATTGAGCTGGCAAACCTTCAACTTTTAGAGCTGAGGATTTATGATAGAATACTTGATCAAAAAATAGATAAGGCATACGCAGATTTAAGAGGCCTCATAATGAATCCTCCACTTTCATGGAGAAAGCCTGCTAAAGTCGTCATGGATATTGCTCAAATAAGGGTTGAAATGACGGAATTGATCGACAACATTAGGAATATAACTAAATTCTTTGGAGATTGGACGTTGGCTAAAATTTACTATTCTCTTTCAGAAAAACTTCACTTAAAAGATTGGGAAGGGATCATAATGAATAAGCTCAATACTTTAGAAGGTTTGTATGAAACGGCTTCCAGTAGGAATGATGTTTACAGGTCTACATTGCTTGAAACACTGATTTTAGTTCTGATAGCTTTAGAAATTGCCATAATGTTGCTTGAATTGTTTAGGGTTTAAAAACTGAATTTACTCCACTTTTATTCTAACACCTTTTTTAACTTCAGTTTTTGGCAACCTAACTTCCAAAATTCCGTTCTCGTACTTGGACTTCGCATGCTCAGGCTTAACTTTTACGGGTAATGAAATTTTCCTATAAAAGCGTCCATATTTCCTTTCTTGCTTAATATAGCTAGGCTTTTCCATTTTTTCTGCTTTCTTCAATTCAGCTTCGATTTCGATAGTGTCTTCGGTCGCGTTTATACTTATTTCCTCCTTCCTTACGCCCGGTAGATCAACCACTATTACCACCTCATCGTTTGCTTCATAAACATCTACCAGAGGTTCTTCTAAAGATGGAATTGCTACCCTTTCGATGACTTCACGAGGCCTTCTCAAAATTTCCTCGATCATTTTATCTATTTCTTCGCGGATACGTTTTAATTCTTCAAAAGGTTCCCATTTTCTTCTTGACAAAAACCTTCCCCTTTGTTTGATCCTCAAAAAATTAAATGGCGACTTCTCTTAAAAATGTTTGCTAAATTAAAATTAAGAATTTTTTGATAACTTCAATCAAACGATTCTAACTTTATTCACTTTTTTATTCTGCCAGGAGTATTCGCGCATCCTACTTGATTCGCCAAATCCGCAAGCCGCGCATCTTTTTTTATGGACATTGTATGATCTTCGACCGCACCTTCTGCATACTATATGGGTTTTTAGCCTGCCTCTCTTTCCAAAAGATGGAGTTCCTTTACCCATCTTTAAACATCGCCTCTCTGAGTGGTTTTAAGCTTATCTTTTTGGTGGTGGAGATACCAATACTACGTTATCTCCTCTCACTATTATTGTTCCGATCTTCTTCACAGCGTTAGGATCGCTTACATCCTCGGCATCTTCAAGTACAAGGTTCATGTGTTGATCAAAGCTGTACAGTTTTCCTCTTACGCTTCTTCCTCCCTTTAACTGGACTAACACGACTTTGTTTAAGCTTTCTTCGAATATTTTTGTGGCCACTTCTGACATTTTTCAAACCTTCAATCTCTTAGGTATAAAGAGTAATTTAAAGTTTATCATGCAGCGATTCAATTATATAAATTATGCGCAAATACTTTTTAAGAAAGGGGGAGGGAGAAAAAATACTCGCCGACCTTTTGAAAAATTTCAAAAAAAATGATTTCTTTAAAGAAAATCCAAGAGTTGAGGCGATAGAGCTTCAAGCAAATGAAATGATAATTTTAGTAGATAATCATCCGTTTAT
>JAWCQS010000027.1:0-7492 GCA_038869655.1 Bathyarchaeia archaeon
ATGAACGACAAAGAATCGACTTCGATAATTGACTCCTCTTCTCCTTTTTCGATTTTAGCGCATAGCTCGTTTTTCAAGTCAAGTTTATGAGAAGGCAATTTTTCAATAAACCTTTTTTCTAAAGCTTCATGAGCTTGAGCTAAAGTGAGCGGTATTTTATTTTCAAAAATTGACCTATCAAATTCTTTGGCTCTATTAAAAAACTCTACAACTTGAGGAGGCCTAACGCCCTTTTGCTTAAGGTTATCTGAGTTGCTAAAGAACACATTTGGTTCGGCTACAAAGCTTATCCTTCCATCCTCCATGAGCATTGCCTTGTCGATGTAATCCATAAGCTCATCCATTCTATGCTCTATCATAACTATCGTCATTTCCTCCTGTTTTCTTAGCTCCTCAATAACTCTTATTACATCGGCTCTGCCTTGAGGGTCCAGCTCAGCCGTTGGCTCATCCAAAACAAGAATTTCTGGACGGCGCGCAAGAACCGCGGCTATCACGACCCTTTGCTTCTGTCCACCAGAAAGCTCATAGGGTGACTTGTTTAAAAATTCTGACATTCCAACGACTTGTAATGCCCATTCAAGCCTATCACGAATTTCATCATTAGGTAAGGCCATGTTCTCTAAGCCGAAAACTATTTCCTCTTCAACACTTAAGCCAAAGAGTTGATTTTCAGGATTCTGCCACACGATTCCAACTTTTAATCCTAATTCTGGAAAGCTCTCCTTTGTCATCAGTTCTCCATCTACTAAGACTTCTCCTTTAAAGCTTCCATCGATAAAGTTGGGAACAAGCCCTGAAATGGTCAAGCCTAAAGTAGTCTTTCCAGATCCAGTAGGTCCAGTTATTAGGGCGAATTCTCCCTTTTTTACTTCTAAGTCCAAT
Organism: Bathyarchaeia archaeon; assembly: GCA_038869655.1. GTDB lineage: Archaea > Thermoproteota > Bathyarchaeia > 40CM-2-53-6 > JAVZFM01 > JAVZFM01. The sequence goes on from JAWCQS010000027.1 coordinate 886, forward strand.
CCTTTGAGCGCCCAATTTTCCTCGTACTCATACTTGAACCATACATCCCTGATCTCAATGATTTTTTTACTGGACATTGGAAAACCTTTTCTCAAACTTGTAAACCAATCAAATATTTGAGTGCTAAGATTATGACCGCTAAGCAAACAATCGCGCCTATTAATAGAAAGTCCCTTATTCTCAAAACAGGCTCCTTATAAAATGTTCGATTTACTCGCCTGCCTACACGAAGACCACGAGACTCAAGAGTCATGCTCAAGTATTCGACTTTTTGAATCGATATAACCAGCATTGGTATCAATATTGATACAAACTTTATTGCTCTTAACAAAATGTTTTCCTTTTCTAGCTCAAATCCACGCGACATCTGAGCTGATTTGACTTGTTGAAAATCGTTATAAACTGTTGGAAGAGACCTAAGCGCAAGTGCAAACATCAAACAGAGAGAGTATGGAATTTTAGCCTTTCTAAATCCAGCTATTATATCTCTTTGTGAATTCGTAGTAAAAAGCAGAGCCGTAGCAAGAACCATTATGATGAGCTTCGAGACATTCAAAACTCCTTCAAATATGCCTGAATCTGTTACCAACATCGGGCCGAGCCTAAAAATAATCTTTCCTGAACGGCTAAAGAAAATCCATGCGATCATTATCATGGGTATAAGTACATAAAAAATAGAGGTGAAAGGCTTAATCGCACGAGCTGGAACTTCGGCTATTTTCAAAATTATGAGAACAATTAATAGCATAATCAAGCATGTCACTATGCTTTTAAAAAAGAAGGGTATAGTCATCAAAACTAGAGGCACAAATATTCTACTTATCGGGCTTAGACTACTGTAAAAATTTTCTCTTCGAACATAAAAAGAAAAAAAAGACAAGGAGTTTACCCTACAAGGCATTCAAGAAGTTTTCCTTCGAGCTACAAAGCCCTCATGGTACAGCGAAGTTCTCATAACATAAGGTGAAAGAATTCTCATCAATGGCGTACCTAAAACTAGTGCTGCAAGCGAGTCTGCTACTAACCAGAACCAAATCCCTACTAGGAAAGCGAAATCAAGAGTATACCAGCCTACAGCCGCGTATATTAGCATTCCGATTACAGAACATGCGAGGGTGTTCAAAATTATTCCAAAAGCAACATAACCCGCAATTGATCTCCAATTCCTGAGTCCGGGATCTAGTCTTAAGGCTCTAAAAGCTATGGCTGGAATCAGGGCCTCCATATCGTTCGCAATGAGCGCAGCTGCAAGCCCTACAATAAATGGAGTTCCCCATGCTGGGTTACTCACTATTGTGCCTATTATCACTCCAATAACTCCCCATATTCCAAACCAAACACCAAAGATTACGGCCGATGCTGTTGCTGGAAAAATAAGAGACGCGCCTGGAATCGTTTGGAACATGGCGCTGATCCAATTAAGAATACCGTATACTGCAGCTGCAAATCCTACTATTGCTACCTGTCTACTTCCAAATTCAATAGGCAAATACGTCACCCATTTTTGAAATTAAGGAGGCCGATATTTAAATCTAGCGCTCTCGCGTAGGCCAAAGATTTAAATTTTTTATAAATCGAGGCCTATAGGATCCTTGCTTTATGGAGATTGAGCAAATCTTTCGAATCTATTACTGAATCATTACCGAATTGTTTCTTGATAATTTCAAGAACTGTTTTATGAAATTCTAGATTGCTACTCGTTACGGCATCTCTAACGACGTACACATCGAAACCCATCTCGAAAGCATCTAACATTGAGGCGTATATGCAAGCATCTGTTTCTATGCCAACGAAGTATAGCTCCTTGAAGTCTTTTTGTAATAGAAAATTAACGAGCTCTATATTCTTCATACAAGAGTATCCTGGTTTATCGAAAACCAATTTTGCAAAAGGCTTAAGCTCTTCTATTATTTCAGCACCTTTCGTTCCTTTTATGCACAATTTCCATCTAGAGAAAAATTTGTTTTCAGGATTTATGAATCTCGTGTAGATCATGTTTTTTCCATAAGCTTTCGCCATCGATAAGATTTTTGGAATTATCCTTGGCATATCTTTAACTTTCCAAGCCGTATCATAATAGAAATCTTTTTGCATGTCTATACATAAGATGAGCCATCTTGAAGGTTGTGTTTGTGCACTTTCAACAGTTAAGGAATTATCTTCTTGAAACATGAAGAACTCCTCTACGTTTTGATCAAGAGTGATTTCAAGGCTATTAAGCTTTGCAAATTCTTTTTGACTATGCGAATATTAATGATCTGCATAGAGATCAAAAAAGTTCTAGTTAGAGAGAAACAGTTATGAAGGGATTTGTTAAGAAGAACGGGTTAGGCATAAATGGAGGAGAAAACTTGATGTTTAAAAGCTCACTTAACTTTAGCTATAAGGGTTTGAGAAAAAGATGGGCAAGAAAAAACATATTCTAGTAATAGGGTTTGGCGAGGACCATTGTACAACTGAAGCATATGATTTGGCGTTCAAAGTTGGAAAGGAGATAGCCAAGCATGATGCTATTTTGATAACAGGAGGCTTAGGAGGAATTATGGAGGCGGCGAGTAAAGGCGCCAAAGAGGAGGGCGGATTAGTCGTAGGCATAATCCCTTTTGACAGCAAAGATTTTGCAAACCCATTTTGCGACGTGGTGATATCTGCAGGCATTGGTTTTGCCAGGGATTTCATTACGGCTTATACCGCTGATGTCGTCATAATAATTGGTGGCGGTGTTGGCACTCTTATAGAGGCGTGCGTAGCCTATCAAAAACTTAAACCGATTGTGGCCCTAGTGAATAGCGGCGGCATAGCTGAAAAGATCGCCGATAAGTACTTGGATGATAGGCAACTAGTCAAAGTGATTGGTGAAAAGGATCCGAAAAAAGCTGTCGAAACGGCTTTAAGGTTGGCCGAAAAAAATTGAGTTAGGAAACCCAGTATGATTCTTTCTCCGTAACTTCTTTTTTCCAAATCGGTACTTCTTTCTTAACCCTTTCAACAGCTTCCTCGAGAACCGGGAGCACGTCTTTTCTATGGATACCTGCTACGACCACGTAAAGGGCCTCTTCACTAACTTTTAAAGCATCGATGATATGGTGGATGGACACGTCTATTATTCCCCTTCTTTTTAGTAAATCTTTCCTTATCTCCTCAAGCTTAGTCTTCGCCTCCTCGTCGTAGGCTTCGTATTCGAGTTTTAACACTTTTTCTTTTTTTAATCCTTTCTCCCTAACGCTACCTACGAAGCAAACGGTGGCTCCTGCATTCTTAAAATTTTCTCCCTTTTTGATCTCATCGATTATTTTTTCAAGATTTATTTCTCCTTTTCTATGCAACCCGACACTACCCAAATTTATTCCCTCATAATGAAAACCAAGCTAGAGTTTAAATAATGCTTTAAGGTTAAATACTCAATAATAAGTATTTTATAGTCATTCTTAATAAAAACTGTTAGGCTTTAGGAATGAAGGGTCAAGATGCAGATCTTTAATGAAATACTGCGCGACAACTTTGGAAGGCCTGTTACAAATTTAAGGATCTCTATAACCCAACGTTGCAACTTAAGATGCTTCTATTGCCACAAGGAAGGCATAGATCATCAATCGAAAGAATTGGAAGCTGACGAAATATTTAAAGCAGCAAAAGTTGCACTAAGGCTAGGAATAAATCGTTTTAAATTAACTGGAGGAGAGCCCTTACTAAGAAGAGATGTATGCGAAATCCTATCTAAAATCGCGTCTTTGGGAGAAAAAGTTGAGGACATATCGATGACCACAAACGGAGTCCTTTTCGCAGAAATGGCTTCAGAGCTCCATAAATCTGGGTTAAGACGTGTTAACATAAGTTTACCTTCTAACGATTTTGGGGTTTATAGGCATATCACTCAAGTTCCGAATTCTAGAGAAGGAAGAAGAATATTTGAAAAAGTGATCGAAGGAATTAAGCTGGCACCTGGAATTGGATTTTATCCAGTTAAGATAAACATGGTTGTCTTAAAAGGAATAAACGACACTTGCATACCCGAAATGATAGAGCTTGCTAAAGAAAGTAAAGCGGTTTTGCAATTGATAGAGCTCCAAAAACTTGGAATAGATGAAAGCGTTTATCGCAAGTATCACCATGAGCTTTACGATGTTGAAAGTTGGCTTAAAAATAAGTCATCTAAAATAGACGTAAGGCGATTGATGCATAACAGGAAGAAATACTTGCTGGAGGAAGGTGTAGAAGTTGAAGTTGTTAGACCGATGGATAATAGCGAATTTTGTGCAGGCTGTACTCGATTGAGGCTAACTTGTGATGGAAAGCTTAAACCTTGCCTTATGAGAAACGATAATCTTGTTAAAATCCCCGATGAATTTTTGAATGAAGAATCTTTGGATGGAATTGAGAGCCTTTTCATAGAGGCAATTAAAAGAAGGGAGCCTTTTTTTAAAAATCAAGGATGAAAAATTTTTACGCTGGAGGTTAAAGTTCTTGAGAAAAGCCTAGAGACTGGTTGCGATGAAAATCAGGAATTTCTTTAAAAATTTTAAGCCTTATGAATGGGAACTTTCAAACGAGCAAATTTCAAATATGTTAGGATTAAGCCCCAAAAGAATTCTTCGTTTTGATACTAACACTTCTCCCTATGTCCCTATGGAGATTTTAAATAAATTGAGCTCCATATTGCTTAAAATTAAAGTTAACGAGTACCCTGATGCCTCTTATAACGAGATCAGGAGCTATTTATCAAAATATACGGGCATCGATGGGGATCAAATAGTTTTGACTAATGGAGCTGATGAGGCTTTGGACATTATAGCGAAAGTTTTTGTCGATGAAGGTACTCATGCTCTTGTCTCCGCTCCAACCTACAGCATGTACAGAGTATGCGTAGAAATTCTAAGCGGCAAAGTCATCCCCATACTCAGAAATGAGGATTTCTCGGATAACAGAGAAGGAATATTTGAGGCTTTCTCTGAAAAAACGAGAGCAGTATTTTTATGTAGCCCAAACAACCCTACCGGAAACGTTAGCGATCGTGAAACCATAGTTACTTTACTAGAAGAGTTGGAATGCCCCATAGTGATCGACGAGTCTTATTTTGAATTCAGTAAGAAAACAACGGTAGATTTGATCCATAAACATCAAAATCTAGTCGTTGTTCGAACTTTTTCGAAATCGTTCGGATTGGCCGGAGCTAGGGTAGGTTATATTTTGAGTTCAAAAGAATTATGTAACCTGTTTAACAAAGTTCGTCCTCCAAACAGTGTTGGCATCATCTCTCTTGCTTTAGCTAAGCTGGCGCTAGAGAACTTGGACATTATGGAAAAATGCGTAAAAGAGACAATTGAAGAGAGGGGAAGGATCTTAAAAGATTTAAGCAAAACTGATAAAATCTATGCTTATCCATCCGAAGCCAATTTTATTTTAACAAGGTTCTTGAATGCTGATGCATCGAAAATCCATAAGGAATTACTTGCTCGGGGAATCGTAACTAGAAACGTAAGCGATATGCCCATGCTGAACAATTGTATTAGGTTTTCAATTAGAACTCGTGAAGAAAATAATATACTCTTAAATAATCTTTATGAAGTTCTCAAAATTTATTGATGATTATAAGAATACGTTAAGAAGGGAAAAGCTTTGGATTGGTTAATTCCTATAAAAGAAAGCCTTAGAAAAGCGCTTATAATCAAAATGCAAAGCTATGGAGAGACATACGATTATGTTGTAAACCCACTAAGCTCAGGTACTTCCGAGCTCTCCGATAAAGCGTTACTCGGTTGTGCTTTTGAAATATCAAGAATCGCTAACCTTGATGGAGTTACGAAAATACTAACTCCCGAAGCCATGGGAATCCACATAGGCACTGCACTTACGCTAATAACTGGAATTCCACTTTCGATAATAAGGAAGAGAAAACATGGACTACCCAATGAAATTGAAGTGATCAAAAAAACTGGATACGCTGAATCAAGAATGTACATAAATGGAGTCGATAAAAAGGACAGAGTGATCCTTGTAGACTCGATAATAGCTACTGGCGGCACTTATAGCGCACTTATAAAGGCTTTAAACAAGCATGGCGTACTCGTGCAAGAAGCTATAGCCGTTATCGAAAGAACTGAGCTAAAAGGGGTTGAAAGAGTTAAGCTCGAAACTGGAATTAGCGTAAAAACTCTCATTAAGACTAGGCTTGAAAACGGAAAGTTGATGATACTATAATTAAAGTGAAAATTGGGCTGTGTGATTTTTGAAAATATACATAAACATAACGATATGTCTTTAATATTCCATACAATTGAATAGAATTTTCCAGTAGGTGATGGTAAAATGAAACCTAGTTTAGTTGCTGCAGGGGTACTCTTGCTTGGATTAGGAATATTGGGCTCTATAATAGTCGGGCTTTGGGCATTCGTTTATGGGATGACAACTCCTTGGGGTGACGGTTTGCTCGTTTACGGAGCCGGTGCCGCCGTATTAAGCATAGTGATAGCCGGCTTTGTTCTTCTAGTCGGAGGAGCTGCTTCAGAATAGAGATTATTTTATACTATCCTTATATGGCTTCGAGGGATCTGCACTATGCCAGAGAGGGCATCGTAGACGAATATGCCAAATTCATTTTTTAGACTAT
>JAWCQS010000028.1:0-7217 GCA_038869655.1 Bathyarchaeia archaeon
TAACGATGAATTTAGGTGGTGCCATCATTCCAATCCTTCTATCCATCTACTTATTCGTGTTCGCAATTCCATCTCATGAAATAACTCCGTACGCCACTTATGCGAAGATTTTTATTTCAACCTTTGTAATAGCCTGTTTCGTGAAAAAGTTTTCAAGACTTGTTCCAGGGCTTGGAATCGCGACTCCGGGAATTCTGCCGCCTGTGATAACAACTTTCATAACCCTTTTAGTTTTCAAAGCATTTACTTTGAGCAACCCATTCTTCATCGCTTACGTTTCTGGTACGCTGGGAACGCTTATAGGAGCTGATTTGCTCAACTTAAACAAGATTTCAAGTGTAGGCGCTCCAATCGTAAGCATAGGAGGAGCTGGGACGTTCGATGGAATATACTTGACTGGAGTTTTTTCTATGCTCTTCCTTCTTTTGATTTAGATTAGCCATAATAAAGCAGACTCCGATTCAATACGATGATTTAAGCCATTTTGAAAGAATTAACTCAGAGGCTTCGAAGAAGCCCTCACCATCTCCTTTAGCGGTTACATGCTTCGCTACGGCTTTCAAGCTTTTGGGAGAGTTTGCTACGGCTATTCCATAGCTGACTGCTTTAAACATTTCTACGTCAGTTTCACTATCTCCTATGGCCACTATTTCATTCAATCCTATTCCCATCAGCTCAGCAACAGCCTCCAGGGCTTTCCCTTTGTTTACTTCTTTGTTCAAGATATGATATGCGTACCCGCTGTCGAGTAAATTTAAATTCGGAAAATCTGACATAACCTCAATTATCTTTTCTTTCTCTATAGTCCTTCTCAAAGCTAAATCGACCAACCTGTAAGGGTTAGACCAACTTTCAACGATTTTATCACCATATTTTTCTTTTAGCCTTTTCAGAACGCTTCTAGCATTATCGAGTTTTCCAAAAACTTTAATGCGTCCTTCGTACTCAACTACAGCGCCGTTTTCACAAATCAATGCTCCACTACAACCTAGATAATTTTTTAAGGTCTTCAATACGCAAAGCGCATTTCCTGATGCCAGTATAACCGATATTCCTTTGGCTTCTAAATTTCTTATAGCCTCTATGGCTTTGCATGAGATTCTTTCCTCTTTATCCGTTAAAGTTCCATCAACGTCCGTAGCCACAGCCTTTATCTTCATTAAGATTACCTCGATTATGGCCTAAGATAGCTTTATTTCTTGGATTGGTGTAAAAAATACTGAGTAAGAGATGTTTAAAAAAATATTGGTTCCAGTTGATGGTTCAGAAGATTCTAGAAAAGCTCTTAAACTCGCATTGGACATAGCAAGCAGGTACAGTTCAAAACTAACTGCCTTATACGTAGTTGCTAAACGGGTATATGCCCACATCCATGAACTAGGCGTTTTAGCGATGCTTTCGAACGAATTAGAAAAGGAGGGAAAAGAGGTTTTGAAAGAGGCTCAAGAGCTCGCAAAGCCTTTAGGCTTGGAAATCGAGACTAAGCTCGTTCATGGATTTCCTGCCGAAGAGATTTTAAACATGGTTGAAAAAGAAAGTTATGATCTTGTAGTTATCGGAAGTAGGGGATTGAGTGGAGTAAAGGCTTTCTTTTTAGGAAGCGTTTCAGACAAGGTTACCCATCATGCAAGATGCTCAGTTCTCATAGTGAAGTAAGCTTGGGTAGGTCAAAACGGGATTTTGATGAGACCATTAACGATCGTTTGCCTAATAGGTCTTAGTGCAGCGATATCATTTCAAATCTCGAGTCCTTTGTTATCAATCTATGCTAAAGAATACTTGAATGCGAGCATACCTGAAGTGGGAATCATAGTTTCAGCGTTCTTTATAGCTTCAGCTTTTTCAAAATTACCTATAGGTATGCTTGTTCGGAGCAGAGCGACCGTATTGGCTTTGATGATTGGGCTTTTTTTGGTTGCTATCATGCCATTTTTTTACGTTAATCTATCAGCACCGTACTTGTTGGCTTTTTCTAGAGCCGTACATGGTTTAGGGAGCGCAATGTACGTGACCTCAGCTTTAACTTTCACGGCTTTGATAGTAAGCCCCGAGTCTCGTGATTCAGCTTTAGCGAAGTACACAGCCTTCGTCTCCGTTGGCTTAGCCTTTGGCCCAATCGTAGGATCTTTTTGCGTAACACTACTAGGGGTGAAAGGAACGATTGCTTTCTCGATAATTCCTGCTTTACTTGCTTTTTTTCTATCAACCCGTTTTTTTAAAAATCCGCTGACCTATAAAATCAGTATCGATGATGAAAAGTTTAGCCGCAGGGTTTTTATCAAAGTACTATCAAACAAGGCTTTCGAGATGGCATTCTTTTCGTATTTTGCTTTTAGCTTTATCTATAGCCTCACTCTAGCCTATGTTCCCATATACGCAAAAGAAAGTTTTGGTCTTGGAGATAGGGAGATTACATTGCTGTTTTTCGAGTACTTTGCATTTACAGCATTGGCTAGAGCGCTATTGAACAGGGCTATAGATTTTTTTGGTAGGAGTAAATTATTGCTTATAGGCTTGATGAATGCTACTTTGGCTACTTTAGCGATCGGGTTGGCAAATGTCCAATGGATATTCTTTTTCGCCTTTGGGTTGTTTGGGATATCTCATGGAATAGTTTATCCAACAGCAGCGATGATCGTAGCCAAAGCAGTTAAGCCAGAAGAACTTTTCTTTACTAACTCTTTGTACTTATCGGCTTTTGATCTCGGTGGAGGCTTTGGCCCAATAGCGATGGCTCCTTTAGCCACAAAGTTAGGCATACCGATTGCCTTGGCTATATCATCTCTATTGCCTATTTCTGCAATCATTGTTTTAATCAATTGCAAAAGAGTTTTCGAAAAGCTATGAATAAAAGCTTAAGTACAGAGCTTTAGCAAGTAAATAGTGGTTTTGAATTGCAAGTGATCATCGCTAACAAAGCTGCAATCCATAGAGCGAGCGAAATCATAAAAAAGGGAGGGATAGTGGTTTATCCGACTGATACGGTTTATGGATTAGGATGCGACCCGTTCAACGAGGAGGCTGTTAGAAGGTTGATAGAAGTTAAAGGAAAAAGGAAGAAGCCTCTCCCAATACTGGCTAGTAGCGCAGATGATGTTAAAAGAATAGCTTTCTTAAATCCATTATCCAAGAGATTGATTGAAGCATTTTGGCCTGGAGCGTTAACGATAGTGTTGAAGAAGAAACCAGTTTTGCCGGCGATAGTTACGTTTGGGCTTGACAGTGTTGGAGTTAGAGTTCCTAGGAATCCTTTCACAATAGAGCTTATCAAAAATTGTGGAGGACTATTGATCGGAACTAGTGCGAACATAAGTGGAGCCGATCCGTGCAGGAGCGTAGAGGAGGTTTTAAAACAATTGAATCGAAAAATAGATTTGATAATCGATGGTGGAAAGGCTGAGGTTGGAGTGGGATCTACGGTAGTAGATTTAACAAAGGAGGGAGTAAAGATTTTAAGAAAAGGACCAATAAGCGAAAAAGAGATAATAGCGATAATGAAGAGTACAAATAGTTCGTATAGGAAAAAGTGTTGAACTATGTTTAAGGATTTCAACCTTTTGATCTCCACCTCTCGTGGAAACGAAAGGAACGCTTGCAGTGAGACATGGTATTTGCTCGGAGAGTTGGGCGATAAAGATGCGAAAGTCGACATCACACCAGTTATCGGCTTAATAGTAGCCAGAACGAGTTTAAACCCGTTAGAAGTCATCGATAAACTCAAGAGTGTTTTGAAGGAAAGACCTTGGGAGTTCAGGTATATCCTTAAAGTGGTTCCAATAGAAATCGTTATTCCAGCAAAGCTTGAGGAATTGAAGGAAATGTCCTCAAGCCTTGTTGAAAGAATAGGCAAGGATGAGAAGTTTAGGGTAACTATTGAAAAGAGGCATAGCTCCATATCAAGCATGGATGCGATAAAAGCGATAGCTGAAGACATAGATAGAGAAGTTGATTTAAAAAATCCTGATAAAATCGTACTAGTGGAAATAATTGGAAATTTGGCTGGAGTTTCTGTCATAAAGCCTACAGACATTTTTTCTGTAGAAAAAGAAAAAAGAAGCTTCTAACAGAACTTTTTTAAAAAACTCAACGAGCTCCAAATTCATTTATGTTCATTGAAACTCAAGCAAGCAATAATAAAATATGGAGGCGGTTAGAAAGTTTTTCTAGAATAAATAAAAGACTTGTGCTGTTATGCTGAATACGAATACAAGTTTTTATGCCATAAATCTGCCACTATCAGCATTGTTTCGATGAATTAAACTTCTTCGATTCGCATGCGCATAATCAGAAGGTAGAACTATCTCACATAGCGATGACTAAAAGTTTATGAGAGGTTTTAGATCCACGTACGTTTTATTTCCTTCATTATTTCAAAATGCGAGTCGTCTGAGAGGACTTTTGCTTTGTTGAGTAGTGCTATCGCTGCAATTATGCAATCGCCCAATGGCATATCTCTGTACTGACACTTTAACAATCCCGCTTCTTTTGCGATATCCTGATTTATGTCCTGGATTTGCAATCCACTTCTTATGAGTGACATATAACGTGTTTTCGCTTCTTCTTTTCCTCTTTTTTCGCATGTAACTTGAATGACCTCGCAGATAGTTATCACAGGAAGAATTCCTTCTCTCTTTTTAATTAGTTCTCTCAATTTTTTGGATGTTTTGTTTTTTGTTTCCGTTTGCTCTGAGTAAAAGTGTTCAATAAAAAATCTAGTGTCTATGACTTCTTTCAAGCTAGTATTCCTCTCTTAGTTTTTCGATCTCTTGCTTAATTTCCTCAACTTTACCATACTTTGCATCAACTCCGGCTAATTCTTCAATTTTTGGAATCACCATAAAGACCATACCATTTTCTGCTAATTCTACTAATAATTCATTTCCTTCTTTTATTCCAAATTTTTTCCTAAACTTTATAGGAATTGTAGTTTGGCCTCTTCTAGTTACTTTTACTACGGCTTGCATAGAGTTGTACCCTGAATAAAAGAATATAGTAGTACTTAATAAATATATTCCTATCAAAAAATAAAAATAGGATTATATTCATATAAAGATAAGTTGACTGTAACCCCTGTAAGGCGATATTCAGGTTAAGAGCGATGTGAATAATAATGGAAAACTATAGAAAAAGAAAAGAGAAATCTTTGATCATACAAGCAAGGTCCCTCCCTGTTGGAAAGGATGATTCATGCCTTTTTTCTTGAATAAGAGATTATGAAGTAGGCAGCTAACAACCCCACAATAATTATGACAAAGGCTCTATCAATTTCCAGTATCGCTGTAACATTTTTTGGGCAATCCATAACAATAGTTGATGATAAAGTGGTGGCATTGGAGTTCCCGCTCCATCTTTTGAATTTAAAGGGAAAGATAGGGTTTACCGAGTAAGTTGCTGTTGAGCCTTCATCGTGCCAACTGGATATGCTGCCGTAGAGTGAGCTTACTATGAGCCTATACTGCTTCTTGTATTTGAAAATGTACGGTGGAGAATCCTCTGGTATGCTAATGGAATCGTTTTGACAGAAATATCTTATGCCAGAACTTACTAAGACGTATTTATCTACAGAAATGGTGTGCTTAACTCCCTCTTCCAGTTCGAGTATTAAGCCATTACATTCTATGCTTATGACAATGCCATCAACTTTAAGGGCTACCGAACTCAAATCTCGTAGACCAAAAATCGATATAGAGGCTTTCAGAGTTCGCCTCCATCTATCGATATGCAACCAGTTACTTTCATCCTCTCCACCCAAACGCCATATAGCTATTCCTCTAATATATCGTAAATTTGCTATTTCCAGTTTACATCGAACAGATTCACCATTTTGGAAGAATACTATGTGTTCAACTCCATCCTTTTTATATTTAAAATACGGCTCATTCGACTCAATGCCTTTGAACGTGCTGTTCCATAGAATTGTAGAGTTGTACATGTGAAGCAACCCATACGCGATCTCGAAAGTGATTGGTTCTGCATGCCATTTTCCAGATGAATCTTGAAACCAATCGAAACCATAGAATGGTATACCTAAGACGACCTTATTTCTATCAACTTGACTCGTTGTGTAATCAATGACTTTTTCAATCCAACCTGTAGGAGCTATAGGACCTGGTTGTGTCCAATCTGAGCTGAAGCCATACGCCATCAAGATCAGATGATCCACATGCACCCCAAGGTTTCGATAGTCGAAAGGAATGTTCCATTCGTCGCGTGCATCATAAGTCATTGCCGGTACATCGACCGAAAGCAATTTTCCCTGACTGTGAAGTCTCGTTGCTAGATCAGCTATGAACGCAGTGAAATATTCACGGTAACTGATGTCTTGAGTGGAAAATTCTATGTCTATGTTGATACCGTCGAATCCTTCCTGTACAACTAGATTGTAGATATTTTTTGCCAAGAGTTTTCTTTGTGCTGGATCCCTCAAATATCTTAGGATTCTTTCCCCATGAAAGTCTGCTATCAGGGGGATTAATTTATTAGAATCAAGTCCCTTTTTTAAGATCGGACCCTTTATACTCAAGTCGTCAGTTATTTCATAACAAGCAGGAGAATTATGCGTAATATACAATCGATGTCTTTCATAGCTATCATTTCCTGATTGATCGAAGTACCATGCGTAAACACTCTTGTTTGAAATACCAATCTTTTCAGATGAAGTATAGTTTATATAAATGCTATTTACGTTGTGGAAAGGGAATAGAGCTAAACTCGTTATAAGTAGTGCTAGAAGTATCTTTTGGATCAACCATCCTGCACCTGGCTTGTTTTCAATTCATGGAACTTTTTCCCACTAATAAAGTTTTACAGCTTAAACGTCGATGATGCGCCTACACTTGTCCCTCAAATCTTTTCCAGAATAAGTACGAAACACTTGATCTGCGTTTGTAAGAATTTCATCGCATTACTTTTACTATGCTTGCGTAAAGTTGTAAGAGCGGGTACTACTCGATAATATTCCCTACCAAAAGACAATAAAGGAATGTTTAAATAGTTTGAGAAATATAATTGGAATCAAAAATGGTTATTAGAAATGTCTTGGAGAAGAGGGTTTAATAACTTAGTAGTATTATTAGTGCTTTTGGCGTCATTTTTATTTCATATTCTATATCCACAACTTCTGACGAGTTGGGCACTATTGGCGATATTTCTGGTAGGGGCTGTAGCTTTAGGGTACTATTCCCTAAAATTACATTTTACATGGCAGTTAGTGGCTG